>JAAYTW010000069.1 GCA_012517955.1 Candidatus Zixiibacteriota bacterium
AGCGCTCACATTCATCGCAGTTATAGCGATGATTTTTATGGCCGGTTGTGGCAAAAAACCGAAACCGGTAATCGAACCGCCACCCATTGCCGTTGACACCACTAGAGTTGAGCCGCCGCCACCGCCGGTTGTTGAGCCGCCGCCGCTTTCGCTTACCACTATCCATTTCGATTTCGACAAGTATAATCTTCGACCCGATGCTCGCGACATTATGGCTCAAAACGCCGATGCTTTGTCTAAAAAACCCTCGGCTGTAATCAAAATCGAAGGACATTGCGATGAGCGCGGTTCCGAAGCCTACAATATGGCTTTAGGCGAAAAACGCGCCGCCGCCGCCCGCGATTATCTGATTAATTACGGCATAAATAAAGATAACATCAGCATTATTAGTTATGGCAAGTCGCGCCCAATCGATACCGGTCACAACGAAGAAGCTTGGGCCAAAAACAGGCGCGCTGATTTTATCGTAATCTCCGAATAATAACGCTCTTATCCGATTTTGGGCAGGATCAATCGGTCCTGCCTTTTTTGTTATTTCAAATCAATATCGTTTTTGCTTTACGTCAATTTTATGTAATACAGTGCATAATTATCAGCCGGATTTTATATTTCCTGAAACATCCTATAAACAATACGTTATTTCATCGGCTATACCGATGGCCAATATCTGAACAACTTATTGTTTAATAAGCGGTTAGGCAACGTTATCGCCGCCCCCGAAATCTGACGTTTTTTACGCGATATTGGGTAAAGTTAGGGCATAACTTTTGCAAAAATATATAAATGTAAAACAATTGGAAACCAGGAGGCCGCCATGAAATGCTATTTTCAGGGCTTTACACGTTCAGATGAGAATAATTCTCAATTTAATGGTTACGTCAGTTTCGTTATTCCTGAACTAGGCATTAAATTCAAAGGGCAATACAACGGACCTCAAGATGAATGCGAATACGCCAGCCTTCTGGCCTTGCTGGAATTCATTGAGTTGAATAATCACCTTTTCAAAGATAGGCGGGTCGAGATATTCGGGAATAATTTCCGAGTGGTCAGCCAGGTTAATTCTGAGATACCTCCCAATCGTGAACTTGAACCTTTTTGTTCGCTCGCCCAGGGATATCGAGAAAAGATTCCCTATACTCTTAACTGGATTGCCTCTGATGAAAACATGGCGCAAGATAACATGATAATATAGCCCGAGTAATCTTCATGATTATTCGAAAATCGAATACGCCCGATTCAAAAAAAACAATCGGGCGTTTTTGTTCGTATAGATTGACTAATGATTACGATTTCGTATATTTAAAAGAAGTTGGAACCATTTTATTGTGGTTGCCTGTTGAACAAAAAAAGGAGCTAAAATGAAAATACTACAGATAAAAATTATTTTGGCGATTATGTTGGCCGGATTGACCCTGGCAACGGCCGGCGAAATCGTCGTCAATCCCGCTCTCGTCAGGGTATATCTTTTAAACAAAAACGATATCGACGATTTGATACGGATAAACCCTGACGTGGCTTGGGCGACCAATGATTACGCCGATATTGTCGCTTACCCTGAAGATTTATCCAAAATCCAATCGGCTGGACTTCATTATGAAGTAGTGTATCCCGACTTGGTGCGGTTTTATCAAAGTCGTTTTCCCACGGCGACTACCATGGGAGGTTTCCTGACTTTCCCGGAAATTTTGGCCAAAATCGATAGCCTGCACGCTGCCTTGCCCAATATCGTTTCGGCGCGCGATTCAGTCGGCTATTCCTGGCAAGGGCGAGCCCTTTGGGTGTTCAAGATTTCCGATAATGTCGATATCGACGAAGACGAACCTGAGGTTTTCTTCAACGCCTTGACCCATGCCCGCGAACCGCAATCGATGCAATGGCAGATGAATTACGCACTCTGGCTTTGCCAAAACTATGGGACCAATGCCGAAGCGACATCCTTGGTCGACAATCATGAAATCTATTTCATGCCGGTGGTTAATCCCGATGGTTATGAATACAACCGCGCGACTTATCCATCGGGCGGAGGTATGTATCGCAAGAACCGGAATCCAAATGGTGGCGTTGATTTAAATCGTAATTTCGGTTTTATGTGGGGATATGATGATATCGGGTCATCTCCGGAACCATCCGACGAGACCTTCCGCGGGACAGGGCCGTTTTCCGAAGTTGAGACGCAGGGTTTTCGCGATTTCGTGATTTCGCGTAATTTTTCGTTTATTCTTAACGCCCACACCTATGGCGACTACTTTCTATATCCTATGTGCTATGCCGATATTTATTCTCCGGATCAACCCCTGTATGAACTTTTATCAGACACGGTTCTGGCCCTGCTTGGCGGCGGTTATACTGCCGGTACCCCATGGGAAATTCTTTATAACACCAATGGTGATGCCATGGATTGGGAATATGCCGATACTATCAGTAAGCCCCGAATTCTATGCGCCACGGTTGAATCGGGAACACAATCTGATGGTTTCTGGCCCTCGCCTTCGCGAATTCCGCAAATCAACGCCCAACTTCTACCGCTGGCGAAATATATCACGCGTCTTTCGGAAAACCCGCGAGCGGTGGCCGCTCCAAATGCCCCAGTCATGAACAATCTTGATACCGTAAGGACCGACTCATTTATCGTAAGCTGGACTCACAACGATTCTTTCAATCCGGCGGTCGCTTTCGAACTTGTGGAAAAATCAGGATTTTCTCTCCTTGTAGATAGCATCGAACGAGGTCTTGGTAACTGGCAAAGCAACGGGTTTATCACGGCGACGAATCGCTATCATTCAAGCGGTCATAGCCTGTTCTCTCAGGATGGCAATATGCTTCATACGAAAATCACCACGGCTACACCGTTCGTCGTCCGAGCCAATGACACATTGGTATTTTGGACATATTATCAAATAGAAACCGATTACGATTACGCTTATGTTGAGGTCTCCACCGATAATGGGCTGACTTTCACGCCGATACCGGGAAATATAACGACCTCCACTAATCCCCACAATCTTAATCGCGGAAATGGAATTACCGGCAATCAAACAACCTGGCGAAGAGCGATATTCCCGCTTGACCAGTATGTCGGGCAGTCGATATTTATCAGATTTTCATACGACACCGACGCCGGGACGCATTACGGCGGATTTTATGTCGATGATATTTATCCAATCGCCAATTTCGCTAACACGCTTGTTCTTTCCTCCAGTATTCAGAACACCAGCTATGTAGTCAGGGGGCGCGAAAATGGAACCTATTACTATTTGGCCAGGGCCCAAGATGCCCAGAGTCAATGGTCTTCTTTTTCCGAACCAAAGCAAGTGGTGGTCGCGCGGACTCAAGCAATCGATGATGAAATCGCTATACCGGGCGACTTTAATCTTAATCAAAATTATCCCAATCCTTTTAATTCCCAAACGGTCATTTCATTCAGCCTTGCGTCGCCGGCGCCTGTCAAACTCACCATTTTCGATATATCGGGCAAGCTGGTGCGAAACCTGTTGAACGAAAAACTTGGATATGGGAATCATCAGGTGACTTGGGATGGCGTTAACGAAGATGGCAAAGATGTGGCCAGTGGTATTTACTTGTATAGGCTGGCCTCCGGTGATAAATCGATAACGAAAAAAATGATGTTCCTTAGATAGTGATAATGGTGGAGACAGCCTTATGAAAAAAACGTTGCTGATAGGAATCTTGTTGATACTGCTGTATGGGGTGTCCGCGGCCCAATTGACGCCGTATCGAGGTAGTTACGAGATGTTGCGTAAAGCGGAGGCCGGTTCTTATATCGCCGACGCCCCTTCATTGGCGCTTTTAGATTCAACCCACAGTTATGATGTTACTTCCTATGTTATCAGGCTCGATTTAAATGAAGAATCCAATAATATCAGAAAAGCCCAGACAACAATAAGGGGTGTAGCCCGTCAAAATCTCGATTCGCTTGATTTGAATTTTATCGCCCTGACCGTCGATTCGGCCAAATACGATGGCGCGGCCTGTACGGTTCACCGCCGAAGCGGCAAAATATGGGTTCCGACCCCATCGCTGGGGCAGGGCCAATCATTCGCGATAGATATTTATTATCATGGAGTCCCATCTGATGGGATGTTCTTCGCATCCACCCGCAATGGAGATGACCATACTTATACCAGCTGCGAGCCAAGCGATACCCGCTATTGGTTTCCTTGTTTCGATGAACCTTGGGACAAGGCCGATTCAGTCGAGCTTTTCTGTACCGTCGGAACCGGGCGGACGGTGGTATCGAATGGGGTTTTGGTCGAAATTATTAACGAGGGGGCGGGAAGATATACCTACCACTGGAAAACGACCCATCCGATTTCCACATACCTGATTTCGATTTCGGTCGCCGAATATTCCGTTATAACCGATTATGCTCATATCGGAAACGATAGCTTACCGACCGTTTATTATGTCTATCCGGAAGATTCAAGCGATGCCGCCTATGATTTAGCGAACACCCCCGACATGATAGAGTTTTACTCTTCACGAACCGTCCCTTATCCGTTCATGGGCGAAAAATATGCTGTCGCCATGTCATCGATTTTCAACGGATGGGGAGCAATGGAACATCAAACCTGCACCACATTTGGCGACCGTCTTATAACCGGCAATAGAACCTATGAATGGATTGACGCTCATGAACTGGCCCATATGTGGTGGGGCGATATGGTGACCTGTGGCGACTGGCGCAATATCTGGCTGAATGAAAGTTTCGCTACCTATTTCGATGCTATGTACACCGAATATAAATATGGTTATGCCGCATTTCAAGAAAGACGAGCTGATTTCTTTAATTCATATCAAAACGAAGACCAGCAATACCGTTACGCGGTTTACAATCCGCCATCGCAATACCTGTTTGGGGCGGTGGAATACGAAAAAGGAGCCCTGATATTGCATATGCTTCGTAGGCTTATGGGGGATACCAGCTTTTTCGCGGCGTTGACCGATTATGCCAACCATTATCGGTATGGGAACGCCGTCACCGAAGAGCTTAAGGCCCATTTAGAGACCTATTACGGCGACTTGGATTGGTTCTTTGATGAATGGATTTATCAAGCGGGCCATCCTGAATATAGCTGGTCTTGGTGGCAAAGACAGGAAGGGTCCGATTATTATTTGAATATCGCAATTCACCAAAATCAAAGCAACGCTCCTATTTTCAAAATGCCTATCGCTTTTAAGGTTCATTTCAATACCGGATCCGATTCAATGTTTACGGTTTGGGATTCGTTGCAAACGCAGTATTTTACTCTTACGTTTAGCCGTCGGCCGACAGCGGTCTATTTCGATCCGGAAAATGATTTATTGAAAGAAGTAAACCAATACACCTCTTTTGATGAAGAACATCCAATTCCCGGGAACTTCTATCTTGCGCGGAATTATCCAAATCCATTTAACCCTTCAACAACGATAAAATACGAAATCGCCGGCGATGGCCCCGTATGTTTGACAGTATACGATGTAATGGGGCGCAAAGTTAAAAGGCTTGTGGATAGTTATGTTTCCGCTGGCAATTATTCGGTTGTTTGGGATGGCAGCGATGACGATGGAATTCAGGTTTCTTCCGGAGTGTATTTATATGTCATCAAAACTCCGAACGGCGGCGCGACAAAAAAAATGAATTTGATTCGATAGTAATCGCGTTGTCAAATGAATTCCGCCCGCGGTGTGGGAAACTTAAAAAACCTTACGCTCCGGTTAATAATCAAAAAATCGGCGGGTTAAATGACTAACTCGGGTTCGGTTTCGAAGTTTAAACGCTACTATTTATTCTACGGTACGGATGAGTATTCTAAATGGAATCGGGTTAAAGACCTCGTCCGGGCCGCTATAGCATCGGGCTTTGAGGATTTCGATTGCAATTATTTTGCCGCCCGGGGCTTAGATGTAGCCAATCTAATTAATATCGCTTGCTCGGCGCCTGTGGCATCACCGCTACGTGTGGTGGTGATTCGCGATATCGATAAACTCGCGCCCAAAGGACAGGAGTTATTGGAAAAATTTATCCCCAGAATTCCAGAACATACAACAATCGCCATGACTTCGGAAAAAATCGATGCCCGTAAAAAGCTTTTTAAAACGCTCCTCAAAGATATCAAAGCCTGTGTGGCCTTCAATGAATTAACTCATGATAAAGCAGTTGAAATCGTTATCAAAGCCGCCCAGGCTCATAAGACACAAATCTCGCCCGAGGCCGCTGCTTATCTTGTTGAATCGGTAGGCTGCAATCCGGGAAGGCTCGAGCAGGAAGTTGCCAAGCTGGCAATCGCCGAAAACAATAAGGTAATCCAGAAAGCCGATATCGCCGAAATGTGCGGTGCCGGTTTGTCAGGAACAATATCCGACTTGCCCGAAAAGATTATTGAAGGCGATTTGACGGGTGCCTTAATCTTGTTGCATTATCTACTGCTGTCTAAAGAATCTGAAGGTTCGATTTTGTATCGATTAAAAGAGTATTTTCTTCGGCTTAATACGATAAAACTCTACAATGCCCCTCCGCCGGTCGTTATCAGGATTCTGGGACTGAATCCTCTAAACACAAAACTGGCCGAGAATTTATCCCGCCATGCCCGTAAAGTATCAGTGACAGCCATAACGGATTGTCTTCATTTGATTTACGAAAGCGAGATTCAGCTTAAATCAGCCGGACTCGCCAAAGATATTATTTTGTTCGATTTAGTGAACCGGCTCGGTCTGGTTTTGAAATAATAAGGGAATAAAACCGCATATAGGCTGTATAATATAATAGGAAACATCTATATGGGGTTTGAGCCGAAAGATGACGATTCCCCGGTGATTGAGAGAGTTTTGGCTGGGGATGTCAAAGAATATGCTGTGCTGGTTAGGAAATACCAGAAAAGGGTTTACTATCTAGCCTATAGAATGACCAAAAATCACGATGTCGCCGATGAGCTGGCTCAGGAAAGTTTCGTGAAAGCCTATTTGGCACTTTCGAGTTTTCGGAAAGGCCGGAGTTTTTATACCTGGATTTACAGAATAACGGTCAATCTCGTGCTTAATTATATCAAACACGCCAGCTTCACCGTTTCTATAGATAACCCGGAACGACTCACATTTCTGGAAAATATCCCTGAAAGCCCAGACCAGTTATCGCGAATGGTCAACCAAGAAGAAATCCAACATTTTCAAAAAGCCCTCGATGACCTTCCGGCCCAGCAACGAGTGGTTTTTATACTTAGGGCCTATGATGATTTACCATATGAAAAAATCGCCGAAATTGTCGGCTGTTCCGTTGGAACAGTCATGTCCCGTCTATTCCGGGCGCGTAATCGGCTTAAAAATAGCTTAAAAGAATACGAGAACAAGAAAAATGGGCACTTGCAAAAATAAAAAACTGATTGGGCCGTATCTTGACGGACAACTGGGGGAATGCCGCTGGCTGGATGAACATATCAGCGAATGCTCCCAGTGCTTGACGGAGTATGAGGCCATTCAGAAACTTAACCATCTCGCCGGAAAAATAGACCTGGCTCCTCCAGAAAGCCAATATTGGAAAAATTTCTCCGCGCGGACCATGGCGCGAATAGCGACAAGCGAGGCCAGAACATTTAAATCGCGTGGCCGTTTGCTCTTTACCGGATATAGAACGCGGATAATAATTTTCGGTATGGCGGCGATGGTTGTGCTGGCTGTCGGTTTGAGCTATTATTTCGGCGGCGGTCAAAATATATCGATTGTTTCGGCGGTTAAGAATCAATCGAATAGCGAAATCGAGGCCATCACGCCGAATGTTCCGGCGAATAAAGCCATCGATAATTCGTCAACAACGGTCTCCGAAATTACAATATCGAAAAAAACGTTTGCGGATAGTTCGGCCGGCAATTCGGATACGCGAATATTCTCCAATCTATCCGAATTCGAAACATCCGATTTGGTAAGCGCCGAATCTAATCAAACCTTGCGCGGTCGGTTCAGATACAATGCGACCATCCGGACAAGCTTGGTCGAACCGGATGTCCCCGCCGGC
>JAAYTW010000070.1 GCA_012517955.1 Candidatus Zixiibacteriota bacterium
ATCCAGCCGAATTGGCCGGCAACGATGATTCGTTATCGCAATCAGGGATATTTCAATTGATTAACCAGTCGCGAATTCGAAAAATCGGATTTAGGGAATATTTCCAACCTGATGAAGTTGCGTCAGGCAACTACTACTGCAGCTTCGCCATTGCCGATGCCGAATACCGATTTAAAATTCGTTCTAAAGTTAATAAATACTATTGCGATAATCGTTCTATCCAATTAACTAACGATTCTGTACAGATAGAAATTGGCAACTATCTTGTTTCGGAGGGATATGGCTTGACGATCGGCAGATTTGATTATCAACCATCGGCCGGATATAATAGAGCCTACGATTTCGATTTTTGGAGTCCAATCAATAGCTACTACAATGGCGTAAAAACTGAATATGTATATAATAATTTTTCCGGTAGATTCTATCTGTCAACAAAATACTATGATATTACTAAAAAAAGATTCTCCGGCGGCGGTCTGTCATTTAACCGAGACGGGCTGACTCTTGGTGTTGCGGGGGGTTATAACTACGTCGATATCAATACAAGCCATGAAACCAGGATGGCCGAAGGGCTATTTTTCGCTTTCTCAAAGCCAAATTTCATGTTAGGCGGTGAAGTATCGCAGGTAAATCGAAGCGCGGCATGCTATCTAACCGGTATCAAGGTCGCCGAATACGGAACCTTTGCGGCCGATTTCTGGAGCTACGCTCGTCATTTCGAAAACTATAACTGCAGCGGTAAAGCCGCCTCCGACTATCATTCATTTTATCCCGCCGATGAGCCTATAGGTTTTCGTAGCGCTCAAGCAGGCGAAACTGGCGCGGCAATCCGTATGTTCAAACGCAACCTGGCTTTGGGATATCAAACCTGGAAACAGGTCGATAATCCCGAGCTGAATGTGATTGTAACGGCTAGGCACACAATGAGTCTTGACGAATTAATTTTCATAAGTAATCAGATGAGTTATATGTTGAAAAATGGTAAAGACGAATTCTGGTGGAAAGGAATTGTTGACGATTTGCCATTATCTTATTTGGAGCGGTTAGGATTTAAAATCGAAACGCATAATTCTGGAATGGATAACGCCGATTGTTATGGTTTCTTTGGAGTCCGCAGTAGCTTTAAGGACGTTTTAGATATCCGTGCCGCTATCCGCGGCTATTTTGATGGCGCCTGGCGTCTGATTATCACCGAAAAGACCGAATTGCCCGGTGGATTTTATCTCGCTACCGAACTGGTTTATGGTAACAATTGGCGCGCCAATGCAATCGTCGAGAAAACGTTATGAAAATGATAATCTCACATAGTGTCTTAATATTGGCACTGCTAACAACGGCAGCTCGCGCCGAAATAGTTATCAGCGAGGTGATGGCCAATGAACCAGGCAACCGTATTCTGCTTGAATGGGTCGAAATTTATAACAACGGGCATTATCCTCAGCGTCTCGACCAATATCGTCTCATCGTCAACGGCGATACCCTTGATTGGCCGACCATGATTTGGCTGGAACCGCGGGCTTATGTTGTGTTGTGCCGTAGATTGCTTCCTCAAAACGGAAGCGATTGTTTTGAGTATCGCTGGGGCGATTCATCCGGAGTCTGGGGCGATTATGAATTGGAACATTATCAGGCGACCGAAATAAACATATCGTTGCCGAATTCCTCCGGTGATATTTTTTTGATTGATTCGCTCAATCGGATAATCGACGAATGCCACTGGCAATCGGCCTGTGATGATGGACATAGTTACGAACGAAACGACGAGGACGATTTTTTTTCTGGATGGCACTGTAATGCGGAGTCACTGGGCTGCACGCCGGGCCGCGGAAATTCAACATTAATCGATATAAACCGATTTACTTTCAAGCTTTATAATAACTCCGCTTCTTATAATTCGGGTTGCTTCTATATCGAATACTGGGTGCCGGCCGGAACAAACTCAAGCCTATTAGTTTACGATGACACCGGCCGTAGAAAAGCGGTGATTATAAACGATTACAATTACTGCTACAATAAACTGATTTGGTTCTGTAGAGACGAAGAAAATCATTATTTGTCTCCCGGACTTTATTTTTTCAAACTCAATATGTCAGGGATGATAAATCGTTCAGAACTTTATCCCGTTGTGATTACCCCATGAGGCGATTTATTGTTTTAATCTTATTTAGCTTTTCAATCGCCCAAGGTTTTGAGGGGCCGGAATTCATGTTAATCGGTCGTGATTGCTTTAAGGAGATGGCCGATAAAGACGCTATTTTTACCAGCCACAATCGAAGCCTATTCGAATTTGAGCTTATCGATGCCGAGCTTTATAATATCAGGAAATTAGATTGGTATTACGGTAGACTCATATTCACTACGACAATCGGCAAATTCGGGGTAACATTCATAGATTATGGTATTTCCGGCCTGTATGAACGCCAAAAATATGCAATTGCTTATAATAGGCCAATCTTGTCGACCTTGTACTGTGGGACCGAATTTTCCCGAGAGATGTATAATTTCCCTGGTACCGCCAACAACGGGAGTAACGATTTTCTATCAATGGCAGCCGCTTACGCTTTTTGTAACATAGAAACATATGCGGCGATAAAGGAAATCCCCATAAAGCGCGATATCAAACTCAATGCCCCTAATCCCGAATTTTCGGGTGCGATTAGATGGCGGGCGGCAAAATCCATATCCCTGTATGGTATTTATTTTAAAGATGATATGAATCATTCTCGTTACGATTTCGGCCAGAAACTCGCTTTATCGGAACCGCTCGCTATCAGCGCCGGATTTCTCACCGCTCCCCAGGTCTACTATTTGGGAACGAATATCTCATATAAAAGGTTTGCTTTTGAGTATGTTTTTTATGATGTTTCTCAGTTGCCGAGTTGTTGGAGTTTAGCCCTAATTATCCGATAAATATGTCGATGCTCGAAGAACTGGAAAAAAGAGAAGAAAATACACTGGCGGTTTACGCCGTGAAATCCGGCAGATCGAGGGGACGTAAATATCGCGAACCTAAACATCCCTACCGCACCGAATTTCAGCGCGACCGCGACCGCATAATCCATTCAACCTCATTCCGTAGACTCGAATATAAAACGCAGGTTTTTGTTAATCACGAGGGCGACCACTACCGCACGCGGCTGACTCATACTATCGAAGTCGCCCAAATCGCGCGGGCTATCGCTCGTGCCCTGTCCCTCAACGAAGACCTGGCCGAGGCTATTTCTCTGGCTCACGACCTCGGACATACTCCATTCGGGCACTCCGGCGAGGCCGCGCTTAATCGCCTGATGCGCCATCACGGCGGTTTTGAACATAACCGGCAAGGGCTAAGAGTGGTCGAACTTCTCGAAAAACGCTATCCGGATTTCCCCGGATTGAACCTGACCTTTGAACTTCGCGAAGGCATCCTTAAACACGAAACGATTTATGATAATCCGTTTTCCTCCGGAGAGCTTTTCACGCCCGAAAAACCATCTCTGGAATGCCAGATTGTCAATATTGCCGATGAAATCGCTTATACTTGCCACGATGTCGACGATGGCTTAAGTTCCGGCCTGATTAGCGTAGATGGTTTGATGGAGCTGGACATTTGGCGTCAGGCCCATGAATATCTCGCGAAGCAATTCGGTAAATTGGAAAGCTCCGTTTACCGTTATCAAATGGTTAAAATCTTGGTCAACATGATGGTTACCGACGCCATTGAAGCCAGCAGAGTGGCTATCGCTAAGGCCGGCCCCGAAAGCCCCGATGATGTCCGTCAATGCGACCAATATCTTCTTTGCCGATCGGAAGATATGATTGAGCGGGAATCAAAACTTAAACAGTTTATGTACGATAATATGTACAGACATTATCGGCTTATAAGAATGGCCGAAAAAGCGGAACGTATTATCAGTACCTTGTTCAATTCCTATGTCGAAAACCCCAGTCAGCTTCCACCGCAGTATTTCGCCCGCACACAGGATGAGGATAAATATATCGTCGCCGCCGACTATATAGCCGGGATGACCGATAGATTCGCCGGACAGGAATTTAAAAAATTGACAGATCCCTTTGAACTTGTATAAATTATCAATTAGGATTGCCGGAAATGGGTCGAAAAATGAAGGGAAACCGATTGCTAAACGTCAATTACGATAAAATTACTCTAGATAAGGCTCTGAAATTCTCCAGAGAAATCTTGCCCTCCGTTTCCCGGACTTTCGACTTGGCGATAAGATTTTTACCAGCCAGATTAGGCCGCCCGGTCGGCCTGGCGTACCTTCTTTGTAGAATCGCCGATACCTTCGAGGATTCCGATATATTATCGGCTGACCGGCGGCGGGATTATCTTTTAAAATACGGCCGATTGTTCAACCAGCCGCATGATTTCGATAAAAACCTGGTTGACGAATTGAAAACCGCCTTTGCCGATAACTTATCCTCAATTGACGGCCTGCCTTATCCGACCGATAACGACCCCAGTCATATATTGACACGTAACCTCGATATCGTGTTGCTGGCGGTCGATTCCCTTCCCGATCGCTTCAAGAATCATATATTCCAGCGGGTTCAAGAGATGTCGTATGGCATGGCCGATTACACTCTCCGCGCCGCCGAACCGCGCATCGATGTCCCGAATCGCCAAATCAATTTCCTTGAAGACGAGGCCGACTGGGATAGATATTGTTATTATGTCGCTGGCACCGTCGGTCACATGTTAACAGATATCTTTTCCGATTATGCCGGTTTTACGGATAGCACACGTCACCGACTTCACGACCTGGGGCGTTCGTTCGGATTAGGACTGCAAAAAGTCAATATCTTAAAAGACGCCGTAGTCGATACCGGTAGAGGAATATGCTTTTTGCCGAAAACCTATATAGATAGTTATGGGATTTCGTTTGGCGGTAAATCTGCTCACGTTTTAAAAGGAGATGTTACCGGTTTGGTGAGACATATCGTGACGATTTGCCGACGTCATTTTCAGGATGCCATCGAATATATCAAAGTAATTCCTATAAAGTATCTGGGGCTGCGGATGTTTCTGATTGTGCCGGTGATGCTGGCTGCGGCAACCCTGCGGCTGTTCTCGGATTATCCGCACAGGCTTCTTGAAAAAGGCGATTTGAAACTTGGCCGCAACGAGGTCTGGAGTCTGGTGCGCCGTTCGGCGTTTTGTAAATATTCCAATCGATTGTTGCTTTCGGCGTTCAACCAGATATATCCGGCATGATTCTGAAAATATATTTGAACTATTAAATTAAAATACATGTAATAAAATTGACTATCGTTATTCGTGAGGTGCCTTGATGACCGATAAATCGCATAATGATAAAACCGATGATATGCCCGAAAACCCAAATAAGCCATCGGCCCCTGTGCATTTTATCAGGGCCATTATCGAAGAGGATTTAAAGACCAACAAATGGGGGGGGAGGGTCCATACTCGGTTTCCTCCCGAGCCAAACGGCTACCTTCATATAGGCCATGCTAAGTCTATATGCCTTAATTTCGGGCTGGCCGCCGAATATAACGGCCTATGCAATCTTCGCTTCGACGATACTAATCCCACCAAGGAGGATGTCGAATACGTTGATTCTATTATGGAAGATGTCCGCTGGCTGGGTTTTAGCTGGGACGATAGGCTTTATTATGCCTCGGATTATTTCGAACAGCTTTATGACTACGCTGTTCAGCTTATAAAAAAAGGAAAGGCTTACGTTTGCGACCTTAGCCCCGAAGAAGTCCGCCAATATCGAGGGACTCTGACTGAACCCGGCCAAAACAGCCCCTACCGCGACCGTTCCGTGGAAGAGAATCTCGATTTGTTTGAACGTATGCGCAATGGTGAATTCCCCGACGGTTCCCGAACGCTCCGCGCTAAAATCGATATGGCCTCCGGTAACCTGAATATGCGCGACCCGACGATTTACAGAATAAAACATGCTACTCATCACCGCACCGGCGACAAGTGGTGTATCTATCCGATGTACGATTTTACCCATTGTCTGTCCGATTCGATAGAACGGATAACTCATTCTATCTGCACTCTCGAATTCGAAGACCACCGCCCGCTTTACGATTGGTTTTTGGACCAGCTCGGCGTCTATCATCCGCAACAAATCGAATTCGCCCGATTGAACTTGAGTTACACGGTTATGAGTAAACGCAAACTCCTACAGCTGGTGCAGGAAAAACTGGTGAACGGCTGGGATGATCCCCGTATGCCCACCATATGCGGTCTTCGTCGACGCGGTTATACTCCCGAATCGATTCGCGCCTTTGCCGAAAAAATCGGTGTCGCCAAGCGGGATAGCGTGGTGGATGTCGCCTTGCTGGAACATTGTGTTAGAGAAGATTTGAATCTGCGGGCTAACCGGGTGATGGCAGTATTGCGCCCCTTGAAAGTGGTTATCGATAACTATCCCGAAGGTAAGGTCGAAGAACTTGAAGCCGTCAATAATCCCGAATATCCGGGCGCCGGGACGCGTAAGCTGCCATTTGCGCGTGAAATCTATATCGAGCAAGAAGATTTCAAAGAATTCCCGCCTAAAAAATATTTCCGGCTCGCCCCCGGTCAAGAAGTCCGCCTTAAACACGCTTATATCATCAAATGTGTCGGCGTGGTCAAAGACGATAAAACCGGCGCGGTAAAGGAGGTCCATTGCGTTTACGATCCCCAGACCAAAAGCGGCGAGTCGGCCGATTCCCGCAAAGTCAAAGGCACGCTTCATTGGGTATCGGCGGCGCATGCCAAAACCGCCGAAGTGCGTCTGTATGATAAACTGTTTACCAAACCCGATCCCGATGAAGACGGCGATTTCAAAGCCAGCTTGAATCCGAATTCCCTGGAAATCTTAACATCATGCGCTATTGAACCTGGTTTGGCGGATGCCAAGCCGTTGGAACATTTCCAGTTTTTGCGCCACGGTTACTTTACCGTTGACCCCGATTCCAGGCCGGGCAATATTATTTTCAATCGCACGGTCTCCTTGCGGGATACATGGGCGAAGGTCGAGAAAAAAGAAAACTAAAATAACGCTCGATAAGCTGCAATAGGCTTTCTCCGGCAGGCAAATTGAAAATGACCGATAGTCGGAAACGGTTCTTTATCCTGGCGGCGATTTTTATCGTCACCAGGATTTTCTGTTTCTTTCTCGTCGTCTCCAATTGGTCTGATATACCTATTTATGAACGATACTCCGATTATATATTCGACGGACAAACGCCATATCGAGATTTCTTGGTTGAATATCCACCATTGACTCTTCTAATTTTTATTATTCCCAGCTTATTGGCCAAAGTTATCGGCGGTTACGCTATAAGCTTTCGACTTGTCATGATGGGATTCGATTTGGGCAACATTTTTCTGATAAATAAACTGGCCGGAAACACCGCCGAAAGACCCGAGTCGACTGCCTTTATGTCATCGCTGATATACTTGGTCCTGACCGGCCTGGCGTTTCAGTTATTATATGATAGATTCGATATCGCCGTCACCTTCATGATATTATTAAGTATATATTTCGCCTTGATAAAGGATTCTTGGTTTGCCGCCTACCTGGCAATTTGGATAGCCGTTATGACCAAAATATTTCCCGTAATATTGATTCCTCTTTTTGGGGCGATGCAGGTTAAAATCAAACGAGATAAATATAAACCGATTGTCGATGGGGGACTGGCAACGCTGGCGCTGATGGTCTTGCTTTTATTGAGCTGGGTGATTTTTGGCCCATGGTGGAAAACCATGATTTCTTATCATGGCGAACGGGGAATTCAGATTGAATCAATGTACGGAATGATAGCATCCCTGGCGACATTGTTGGGAGTACCCTATTCTATCAATCATAATTTCGGTTCATTCAATATCGAAAACTCTTTAACTCAGTATTTTGCCTCACTTTCGCCCTTTATCACGCTGGCCGCGATTATATTTGGATATTATCTGTTCAATGGTAATTTATCGGTATCAAGAGAAAAAAGGCACATAAAAACCCTCGTTTCAGGGATAATGTTGGTATTGACATGGTTTGTGATTGCCAATAAGGTCATCTCACCCCAGTATTTGCTCTGGTTATATCCATTTATCGCGATTTATCATACAAATGGCAAAAACGATATTCTCCCTCTGATTTGCTGGGCCGCTATGGCTGCTCTTACGACGGTTTTGTTTCCATATCTTTATCCTGCTATGGTGATGCAAAAGACCGACGGCGTTGTCCTTCTAACGGCGCGAAATCTGACATTGCTCTTGGGCGCCGTTTTTATTTCTCTGAAAACTGACCTTGTTGCTGCAAAGCCCCGTGGATAAATTTCTAACTTTCAAAATTGACTTGCCGCAACCCTTTTGGAATATATTTTGTTTTAGGTGATATAGAGAGGCGACAACAATGCACGAATTGGCCCTGGCTGAATCGATTGTGAATACCGTTAAAAAGGCCATCAAAGATCGGCCTGATGCCAAAGTCCTTCAGGTGCGTGTCAGAATCGGCGAGCTGACAGATATTGTGCCTGACTCCCTGCAATTTGGTTTTGAATCGCTGATAATGGATACACCCATTGAGGGCGCCAAACTGGAGATAGAACAAGTACCGATTAACGCCAAATGCGCCGGTTGCGGACACGAATTTATAGTCGAAGAATACATGTTTATCTGCCCTGAATGTTTTTCCAGTAACGTTAATTTAATCCGTGGAGATGAGCTGGAGATAATCGATATCGAAATCGAATGAAATAAACGAATTTTTCGAGGTTTAGATATGTCGGAAAAAATCCCTGTCGAACAAAAAGTGCTTTCTGAAAACGATAAGTTGGCGCTCGAAATCAGGCGCAAACTCGCCGAAAATAAAATCGTTTCGTTGAACCTGGTCAGCTCTCCCGGCTCGGGCAAAACCAGCCTGTTGGAAAAAACCATTATCGCCCTTGGAAACAAGCTGAATATCGCCCTGATTGCCGGCGATGTTCAGACCGAAAACGATGCCAATCGTCTTGCCAAAGCCGGCGGAAAAATGGTCCGCCCTATCGTTACCGGCGGCGCCTGTCATCTTGATGCCAGGATGGTGACAAAGTCCCTGATGGAATTCGATCTGACCAAAATCGATTTGCTCTTTATTGAAAACGTCGGTAACCTTGTGTGCCCATCAAGTTATGACCTCGGAGAGGACATGAAAGTCGTCCTGATTAGCACTACCGAGGGCGATGACAAGCCGCTGAAATACCCAGGTATGTTTCGGCGTTCATCCGCGATGGTTATCAATAAAATCGATTTGTTGGGTATGTCTGATTTTGAACTCGCCAGAGTCAAAGAAAATGCCCTTAAAATCAACGGTAATCTTAAAATTTTCGAGGTTTCCTGCCGCTCCGAACAGGGATTGCCCGATTGGTTCGAATGGTTGGATTCTCTGGTGAAACAGCGTAAAACCGAACCATAAACACGTATCCCGTTAATTATCAATGGAATATGACTACCGAGAAATTTTCTCAATAATAATCGGCGATTAAACGACTTTCTCGACTTTAAATATAACGCCGATTTTGACGATAATATAAATGTTAATTTAATTTTTCCGGTGATGGTTGCCACGCCGGCAAGCTTTATAGTGATATTACAATGGCGGCAAGGATGTCGACCATTTTAAATTGACAAAGGATTGTCGTGTCTATTGCATTGCAAAATAAGGCGCGAATTATTCGCCCCGGACGAAATTTACGAGAAAAGGCTCTACAATTATCGTTAATCGATCCGCTCGGCAACGCCGCCTTGATTGCCGACCTCACTCAACTGTATGCAGATTGCAGCATTTTATTGAAAATCTATGATAACAATCCGGTGTCGCTTATCGGTTATTACAGAGATTTACCGTTTCATAGCATAAGTTTGATAGCGGATTCGTTAACGGATATACACGAGCTGTTTGAGGAAATGCTTAATATCCACCCCGAACTCGGCGATGATAATATCTTCGGCCTTTTTACCAATCGTCTCGCCTGCTTGATTGGTGAAAGCTTCGACGATGTCGAAGCCTTAAGTGAACTGCAAATGGTTCTTTCAAATAACGATATTCCTGATATTCCATTTGATACGACCCAGTATAGGCTGGAAAGACTCGGCGCATCCGATCTTGTCCAAATTTCCCATTTGTACAGCCTTGTGCCGGCAATGGCCTGGACCCCTAAAACCTTGACTTATGGTCCCTGCTATGGAATTTATTACGGCGATATGCTGGTGAGTATAGCAGGCGTGCATTTCTCCACTAAATGGGCCGCCGAGATAGGCAATATCGTAACTCATCCCAAGCACCGCCGACTCAATCTGGCCTACGCGTGCACAAAAGCGGTTGCCGATGATTTAAGAGGGACAACGGAAAATATCTTTCTTTGCGTGATGAGCGACAATACTCCCGCTATCAGGCTGTACGAAAAAATGGGGTTCGTAACACATCAAGAATTGTTCTTGACCCGTTTCCGGATTAAGTAATCGTTACCTCCACCGACACGGCCCAAAGTCAACTCAAAGAAAAGGCCGAAATCTTGTCGATTCCGGCCGTAACCCTCAATCTTTTTCCGTATTATCTGGTTGTGACTTCGGCGACTTCCGATTCTTTTTCGCTCTGGCTGTGTTTACAGCTCGGGCAGTATAAGTATTGCCCTTTGGCTCGTGATGATTTTTCGAGCATGTAATAGTGACCGCA
The DNA here is from genome assembly GCA_012517955.1 of Candidatus Zixiibacteriota bacterium. Taxonomy (GTDB): domain Bacteria; phylum Zixibacteria; class MSB-5A5; order UBA10806; family 4484-95; genus JAAYTW01. The sequence goes on from JAAYTW010000070.1 coordinate 10,674, forward strand.
GGCCGGACAGGAAACGTTTACCGGCCTATACCAGCTCACGAATTTACACTTGGGGTATCTTGAACAAGAATAGAATACCCGACCGCGCTTTGATGTTCTTTCCAGGATTTCACCGTCGCAATTCTTTTCGGGGCACTTGACGTCGGTGGATATACTTTCGGCGGTCTTGCATTCCGGATAGCGCGAACAGGCCAAAAATCTGCCGAAACGTCCCCGCCTTATTTCCATCGGCGCCCCGCAATTCGGACATTTTTTATCGGTCTTTTCAACTTCACCGTTGAGCGGTTTTGTGTTTTTGCATTCGGGATAACCGCTGCAAGCCAAAAATCTGCCGTTGCGACCATACTTGATTACCATAGGTCTGCCGCACTTGTCACAAATTTCGTCAGTTTGTTCGACTGTTTGTTTTTTGATATCTTTGGTTATCGCTTCTACCTTTTTCAAATCTTCGGCAAACGGCTCGTAAAAATCTTTGAGGACTTCAATCCAGTCGGCGTCCCCTTCTTCGATTTTATCTAATTCTTCCTCCATCTCGGCGGTGAATTCGGTGTTAAAAATGTCGGGGAAATTTTCGACCAGAATCTTATTGACAAGTTTGCCCAAGTCGGTCGGCTTAAACCGTTTCTGTTCCTGATTGACATATTTGCGGTCGGTTAAAGTGCTGATTATCTGGGCGTAGGTCGAAGGCCTTCCTATGCCCTTTTCTTCTAGTTCTTTCACCAAACTTCCGGCATTGAATCGAGGCGGTGGCTGAGTGAAATGTTGTTCTTTTTTCAACTCGACGAGCGTCAACTTGGTACCCTCCTTGAGAACAGGGACTTTTTCCAAGTCATCATCGCCCGAAACGGTTCCATTATATACTTTCAAGTATCCTTCGAAATATAATTCCTGTTTGAAAGCCCTGAAAACATATTTGCCGCCGGTTATTTCGACCGTATTCGTCTTGAATTCGGCATCGGCCATCTGGGACGCCAAAAATCTGGCCCAGATTAACTGATACAATTTGAACTGGTCTTTGGTGAGATAGCTTTTTATTTTGCCGGGTTCGAGATTTATCGAAGTCGGGCGGATAGCCTCATGCGCCTCCTGGGCGGCCTTTTTGGCTTTATATTTTTTGACACGCTGAGGAAGATAGTTTTCGCCGAAATTTTTGGCTATATATTTCGCGGCATCCGCTTTTGCCTCGTCGGCGATATGGAACGAATCCGTGCGCATATAGGTTATCAAACCAACCTGGCCTTCTTCGCCGACCTCGACCCCTTCGTAAAGCTGTTGCGCAATCAGCATGGTTTTTTTGTTGTTGAAACCAAGCTTAGTGAAAGCCTCCTGCTGTAAACTGCTGGTGATGAACGGCGGTGGCGATTGTCTCTTGGCCGAACCCTTTTTGACCAGCGACACTGCGAAAGACTGTTTCTTGATATCATCGCAGATAGCGATGGTTTGGGTTTCATTTTCCGGTTCGGCTTTTTCCCCGCTTATTTTGATTAAGCGAGCGGTTAACTTTTCCCCTTTGGAATTTTTAAATTCGCCATCTATCCGCCAGAATTCGCGTGATACAAAATTCGTGATTTCATCCTCACGCTCGCAAATAAGCCGGAGCGCCACCGATTGCACTCTTCCTGCCGATAAACCCATAGTCACCGTTTTCCAGAGAATCGGGGAAATCCGGTATCCGACGATTCTATCTAAAATCCGCCTGGCCTGTTGAGCGTTGACTTTTTCTATGTTGATTTTACCGGCGTTTTTTATGCCCTCTAAAACCGCTTTCTTGGTGATTTCATTGAAAGTCACCCGTAGTACTTTCGATTTATTGGCGCCGATAGAGTTCGCTACGTGATAAGCGATTGCTTCCCCTTCGCGATCCGGATCGGGCGCCAGATAAATCTTGCTGGCCTTGCCCGATAGCTTTTTCAGTTCGGCGACGATTTTCTTTTTCCCCTCAATAGTAACGTATTGAGGTTTAAAATTATTCTTTATATCGATTCCCAGTTTAGATTTGGGCAAATCGATTATATGTCCGCCGGTCGAGGCAACCTCAAATTCCTTGTCGAGAAATTTTTTGAGCGTTTTTGTCTTGGTCGGCGATTCGACGACAAGAAGCTTCAATTGTTCATTACTCCGGTTGTATGTTTACTGGGAGAAGAGTTCATCGCCGGCGGAAGTCTCTTCGCGATACTTAAATGCGACTTTGCCTTCGGCCAATTCCTTGAGAGCCTCCGTCGTTACTTTCATCGGATACTTGATTGGAGCCTCCGCTCCCGACTGTTCAGCCGCGGCCAGCCGCTGACTGTTGATTTTGCGAGCGACTCTGGCGGCGATAATGACAGATTCGTATTTATTTTGATTGTTTTGCTCGAGCTTTTTGCTGATTTCGAAATCCATCTTTTTCTCCCAACTATAAAAATCTATCGGCTTTTTTTATTTAATCCTAAAGGGATGATTAATGATTTAGGCCAGAATTTGCTTTTGTCTAATCGACAGGTTTTTTTTCTTTCGGCCTCAATAATCATCTCCACCTCTAATATCGCTTTTTCCAGATTATCATTTACGACCGCATAGTCGTAATGGTTCCATTTAGCCAGTTCGTTCCAGGCCTCCTCTAAACGCCTTTTTTGTGCTTCCGGGCTATCGGTCTCGCGTTTTTTCAATCGCTTCTTCAGCTCGGCGAAACTCGGAGGCAGGATAAATATCGCCACCGATTGCGGAACCGCTTTTTTTATAGACAACCCGCCGCGAATATCGATATCCAGCAACATCACCCGCCCGTTTTCAATCGCTTTTTCCAGCGGTCTTTTCGGCGTTCCGTAAAACTCGCCTAAATAGTTCGTGGTTTCGATATAATGACCGCGTTTCTTGTTATCGAGAAACTTTTCGCGGCTTAAAAACCAGTAATCAATTCCGTTTTTTTCCAACCCTCGGCGTTTCCGCGACGTGGCCGATACCGAAAATTCGTAATCTCGATTCCTATCGATTAGGGCGCGGCATATCGTGGTTTTGCCTGTTCCCGATGGCGACGATATCACAACCGCGAGCCCCGGCTTGCGTTGCAATTTCATCTTGACCGCTTTGCTCGAATTCCCCGACTGCATACTGAAGAACTGCTATTCAATATTCTGCGATTGTTCACGCAATTTTTCTAATTCTTCCTTGATATTTATCACCAGCGCCGAAATGTCGTAATCCGCCGATTTCGATCCGATTGTGTTGGTTTCGCGATGCATTTCCTGAAGTATAAACGTCAGCTTTTTGCCGATAGCTTCTTCCAAATCAAGCGCCTGGCGAAATCCCTGAATGTGCGATTTTAACCTGATAGTTTCTTCTGTGATATCGAGTTTATCGGCAAGCAAGGCGATTTCAGTCGCTAATCTTTGTTCGTCTAAAGGCGTTTCCGCCAGCAGCTCCTGGATTCGCTTTTTGAATTTTTCATGGTATGAAATGTAATTTGCCGTAAATCGCTCCTCGATTCGCTCCAGCAGTTTCTCTATTAAATTTAGTCTATTTTCGAAATCAACTCGAAGACTGTCGCCTTCCTCTTGCCGCATTTTACATAAATTGTCGATTGCCTGTTGACATACCGGTTCGATTATCTCCCAGGTCTTATCAAGATCAGGCTGATTTGTCTGAACCGTAATCAAATCCGGCAAATTCACGAACTGGTCCAATGTTATTTCGCCGCCGAGATTGTAGCGCGTTTTCAAATCCTTAAGAAAAGAATAGTAAAAATCAGCTTTTTTCATATCAAGCCTAAGCGGCCCATCACCGGAATTATCGTTGTCATAGGTCAGATTAAGATAGATTTTCCCGCGATTCAATCTCGCCGAAAGCAACCGTTTAATCCGAGGTTCCAATTCAGCCAGATTTTTAGGAAGACGAATCTGAAATTCCAAAAAACGGTTGTTGACGCTGGATACTTCGACTGTCAGCTTGATGTCATTTTCGGTTTTTTCCGCCCGGCCGAATCCGGTCATGCTTGAAATCATACCCACCTCAAATCGCTTGCAAGTTATAAATTAATGACAAGATGTCAATAACTTCTTGACAATATCGTTTATTTTTGCAGTTTTTGGCAATATGAAAAAACAGAGATTAAGCGCGCTTGATATTAATATTCTGGCAATCGAATTGAACAACTTGCTGAAAAACAGCATAATTGAATCGATTACCTCAATTGGCCAACGGCTGAAATTTCGCACTGATAAAGTTGATTTCGCTTTCGTGATACTATCCGGAAACCCCTATATAATCAACGATTGTAAATCAACCGATGGTTCTCCACGTTTTCGAAATCTGATAGGCGGGAAAATTATTGGCGTCAAGCAAATAAATGATGATAGAATTGTTCGGCTTGAGATTATCGCTTTCAATAAGCTTGGGCTTCGTAAAAAATATAATCTCTATTTTGAATTGTACGGCAGCGGTAATGTAATCTTAACCGATGAATCCGATATTGTCCGCGGAACATTACGCGGCGCGGCCAATTCGCCAATCGGCAGGAAATTCCAGCTTCCCCAAAACTCCGATAATAACTTACTGGATACTATTCGAAATATCGATAATCAACCGAAATTGCCGCGACTGGTAGATAAATCCAAAATTCTCCCCTTCAATCAAATCGAAAATGATAATGAAACCCTGATGCAAATCCTTAAAAAAGCCGTAAACCATCCCGCAACATATTTATTGAAAGATTCAAGCGGCAATCCCTGCGGTTTTTCGGTGGCTGGACCGCCTTTTAAGGAAGGCGTTGACGGCATAAAAAAGAATACGCTTTTCGAAGCGATCACCGAATGTGTTGAATTTTGGTCAGAAACGGTCTTAAACCGCGGCGCCGGTGAAAACCCCCAGACGCACCTAAAAAAAGCGCAATCGAAACTAAAAGCGATTCAGGACGAGTTGACCCAAGCGGAAAATGCGTCACTTTATCGACAGTATGGCGAAATTATTTTGGCCAATCTGGGTTTAATTAAGAAAGGAATGACAAAATTCCGTTGTGGCAATCCCTATTCGCCAACAAATGATTTTATTGAAATCCCTTTGGTTGCGTCCCTGTCACCCGAAAAAAACGCCGCCATATATTTCGAAAAAGCCCGCAAGATGGAATCATCGATCGAAATACTGAAACGCCGGCTGAGCAATCAACAACAAAAAATCGAAGAATTGGAACGGATAATCACCTCACCCCACTCCGACCAAGAACATAACGAACCCCAAACCAAACAATCTCAGAAAACCGCCGCTAAGCTCCCTTTTCATCAGATTGATTTACCCGATGGCTGGCGTGTCTATATCGGCAAATCCGCTGTATCCAACGATGAGCTGACATTTTCGTTTGCCAGAAAGGATGATATCTGGTTTCATGCCTGGCAGGCTGCCGGTTCGCATGTTATCCTGCGCCGCCCCAACAAAGGGGATATCCCGCCAAAGGAATTTCTTATAAGAGCCGCCGAATTGGCCGCGTACAATTCTAAAGCTAAGACATCAAGCAAAGTACCCGTGATTTACACGGAAGCCCGCTATGTTCGTAAAGTCAAAGGCGTCCCCGGCAAGGTTACGGTTACAAATGAGAAACAACTGATGGTTAAACCGACCGGTCCTGATAAATCAGTCGACCAAAACTAAATCAGCGTCATCGCATATTCTGCAGCGGATTGCGCATTTATTTAAGCGATACACGCTATTCTCTCAAACCTTGGCCGGTTTGATTATCTTACTTATTATAGATAAATAAGTTACTTCGCCTCATAAGATGGCCGCCCCGTTTAGTTTGGGTTTGCCACAGGGCATATTCTTTGCTTTATGTGATTTCTGGAAAAAAGGAGGCCTTATGCGGTGCTATTTTAACGGAATAACTTTAGGCGATGACCCAATGAAAAAATCGGAGGGAACGGTCAGTTTTGCCATTCCCGATTTGGGGGTCGTATTTCGCAGCCGATGGGTCGGCGATATTTATGAATGTCAGTATGCCGCGCTCCTTTCGTTATTGCAATTTATTGACACCAATAAAAAGGCCTTTCAGGACCAAACAATAGAAATCTATACCGATTCATCGGTCGTCGCTTATCATCTTACCAAGGGCGGCCAGATTACAAAAAAACTTAAAGCCTCTTATCGAGCCGTTATGCAGTACAAGTCCAAGTTTGCTTTTAAAATAAACTGGGTGCCTTTAAGAGAAAACCCCGCCTGCCATGGACTGAATGATATGCCCCCTCTAAAGCCAAGTATCCAACTTAATTTCGATGTTAAAGGACCGAACCATAAGACAATCCGCCGCGGCGGTAGTCTGATGATATGACGATTTTGTTTGCCTCCACCGAAAAATATAGTAAATTCATGAATAGCTATATGTTAATTTGAATGCTTGTCTTGGAGGCGATATGAATAAAGCGTTAATCATTCTTCTGGCCGGCTTGATTGTAATACCGGCCGTTTTTGCTTATGAATCTCTGGATAAATTTCTCGTTTCTCGCGATGATGCCAGGGTAATGGCCGACCTTCAGAAAACTATCGGAGATGTCCCCGATTCCGATGGGATTATTAGAGCCTGGATTTTTTTTACCGACAAGGGTTTTTCAACAGCGGCCGAATATGAAAATCGGCTTGTTGCCGCTAAATCTCAACTGACGCCCCGTTCTCTTAATCGACGGCAGAAAGCGCGCGGCCGTGATAACGCGGTCGATTATTTCGATATTCCAGTTGAGCCGTCTTATGTCAATCAAGTGTTAGCCACCGGCGCCAAACAACGGAAAATCCTTCGCTGGTTCAACGCTATGACTGTAGAGTGCGATGCCGAACAGTTAACGCAAATTTCACATCTACCGTTTGTGGCCAGTATTCGGCCAATAGCGGCGGCGCTTCGTTCGGATGATGTTTCCATATCTACGCCAGCTACGCACCCGTCGATGTCTACATCCACTTTGAACTATGGCGCCTCGGAAGCTCAAATCGAGCAAATTAATGCCTCCGTCGCTCATGAACTTCGCTTTAAAGGCCAGGGAGTGCTGGTCTGCATGATGGATACCGGCTATCGCCAGTCGCATCGGGCATTTCAACAGGCTATTAACGATGGCCGTTTACTGGCGCAATATGATTTCGTATTCAATGACGGCAACACCGATTTGGATACTACCCAGGAAACCGAGGATCAACCTCGTCATGGCACGCTGACCTGGTCGGCGCTCGGCGGCGAAACCGAAGGTCAACTTTATGGCCCTGCTTACGGCGCCGATTTTATTCTGGCCAAAACCGAAAACATTTCCAGCGAACGTCATATAGAGGAAGACAACTGGGCCGCCGCCGCTCAATGGGCCGATTCTATAGGCGCTGATGTTATCTCCGCCTCGCTCGGCTATCGCTACGATTTCACCCCGCCCGACCAAAGTTATTCCTACGAGGATATGAACGGAGATAGCACTATCGTGACTCGAGCCGCCGATCTGGCTGTCCTTAATGGTATCACGGTGGTGACCGCTATGGGTAACGACGGCGACTTGGGACCGGGCTCGCTTATTGCCCCCGCCGACGGCGATTCCGTTATCGCTTGCGGCGCCGTCGACGAATACGGCTATATAGCCTACTTTTCCGCTCTCGGTCCGACATATGACGGCCGAATTAAACCGGAAATCTGCGCCATGGGGGTAGGTACGGCTTGCGCTGACCCATTTAACATGCAATTATTCACAAACGCCTCGTGCACTTCTCTTTCGACCCCTCTCTGCGGCGGCGCCGCGGCGGTTTTGCTTTCGATTCATCCTCACTGGACTCCCATGATGGTGCGCGAGGCCATGATGATGACTGCTAACAACGCCGACAATCCTGACAACAATTACGGAAACGGCATTATCGATGTTGGCAAGGCCATGTATTATCACCCCGAGGGAGATATCGTGATAGACCATCGACCCCTTATCACATTCGCCCTGTATCCGACGATTCCCATAGCCGCCCGAATTTATGGCGGGGCCGGAATAAACCCAACAATGTGCTTCGTATACTCCCGCGAAACCGGCGGCGGCCTTTTCACTCAAACCGCCCTAACCACAACCAACAATCTCGATTTTTCGGCTTCTATACCGACTCCCGATACCGGCGGACTTGAATATTATATCACTGCGATGGACATCAATGGAGTCGAGGTCACTTACCCATTCGGCGCGCCGGAGCACTATTTTAAAGTACGACCGGTCGCTTCCCGTTTTGAGGATTCTTTCGAAGACGGCCTTTACTACTGGAAAACCAGCGGTATCAAAGGCTGCTGGGCGATTACCGCCGAACGGGCTGCCACGGGGAATATCTCGGTAACCGACAGCCCTTTCGGCGAATACCATAACAACGACACCCTCGATCTTGAAAGTTACTTTCCGTTGGATTTAACTAACGTCGATTCGATTGCTTGCAGCGTGAAAGCCCGCTGGGAATTGCAAACCAATTACGATAGAGTTGTGTTCCAGGCCAGCAGCGATGGCGGCTCATCATGGATGAATGTCGGCCTTGCGATTACCGGCACCAATACGAATTTCACAACACAATCATTCAACTTGACGCCCTTCCTTGGTTATGGCGATGTCCGACTGCGTTTCCGGATGACTACCAATTCATCGACTACCAGAAACGGGGTTTACCTGGATGATTTCACGCTGTACTGGCGCCGCGCTGTAGGCATCGATAACGGCCGGCAAACTGAATTGCCGGTTCGCTTTACGCTCCAGCAAAATTATCCCAATCCGTTCAATGCCAATACCGAAATCTCGTTTTCAATACCCAAAAGCGGCTATGTTCAAATCGATATCTATGATTTGGGCGGTCGCAAATTGAAAACAATCCATTCAGGCGAAATGGAGGCTGGTTCTCATAGCCTACTATGGGATGGCCGCAACGAGAGGGGCGATTTGGTCGGTTCGGGGATTTACTTTTATCGATTGAAGGCCGAATCCGGGGTAATCGTCAAGAAAATGACTTTACTAAAATAAACGTAGATAATATCGATTGTTTTAAAGCCCCGCCGCCCTGGGCTTATTGAAAAACCTTTATTGCAGGAATCTCCATGTGTAAGGTTAAATTTTATCCATTACTAACCCGTAGGGGTTTAGCATACTAAACCCCTACGCGAAAAACGACGTTTTCGTTTTTAATATTATTGCACCTTTTCAATACTCCCCCCTGGCGGGGCTTTTTTGTAACTAATTTTTTAGTTCGGTCGGGTCTTAGGCTCCGCTGAGGCGGAGACGTGACCCGACCGTAAAGTTTATGTCGAGTCATACCCTCTCGGGCAAGATCCGACATAACATTAAAAAATACCTTGTACTTTTAATGTAGGGACAAGGCGTGCCTTGTGTCCCTACGCGAAAAACCGTGGGCATTGTCGTATCTTGGCGAATTGGTCAATAGCCCGGTCCTCGCGTATTTGCCGCGGCCCTTTATAACTAATTGGTTGTCATCAGGATAGCGATAGCTGTTATTGTTCGGCAATCGCCCTCTTTGCCCATTTATTTCATTCTTGACATAATCTTGATTTATGTTATTATATATTGAAAAAGATTCAGGTTTTTTGATTTTTCTGCAACAGATTTAGGCCCTTGATTGTAGTCTCTTCTGAAGAGTTGTTCTTCGTGAAGTGGTCGATTTGATTGTAGCGAAATGGTGACAAAACTGTGTAAAACCGAAACCCGGCTGCGGCGGTGAAGTTGCGTTTATTTTTATTCCAATGAAAATAATTAAAAGCGAAATGACAACCAACATGTCAAACATCTTTAAGGAGGTCCTATCGTGAAAAAGCTATCGTTTTTAACCCTCGGCCTGGCGCTGATACTATCGGGTGCGGCGTTTGCCACCTGGTCGTCCTCGACCGGCGATCAGTATATCAGCCTTGAGGGCGGCAATTCTGCTATCTATGCGCCGGCATTAGCAGCGGGGCCGCAAGGCCAGTTGTATTGCGCTTTTGTTCAACGTATTTCTGTCTCAGTCCTGGAAGTTTTCTTTACGGCATCTACCGATGGCGGGTATACATGGACAGGTTCATCAGGTGATTTGCAGATTAGCCCATTCGATAATGTTACCGTTTATAATGGCGGGATTTCCGGTGACCGCCGACTTGATATTGGTGTCGATAGCCAAAATCGCATTTTTGTCGTCTGGCCCGAAAAGTATACCCAAGCCGATTTCGATACTTCAGTTGAAATAATGCTTGTGTATTCTACCGATGGCGGTTCGACATGGGTTCACGGAGATCTAACTTACCCTATCAGCGATACTAATACTTCGGCAACGGCCAACCGGCCTGTTATAGCCGTTGACAACAACGACTATCTTCACGTCTGCTGGAGTCAAACGAATACGCTTACCAATAAAGCCGATGTATTCTATACTCGATCCACCGACCATGGCTTGACCTGGGCTGCTGAAAGGGCCATTTCTTATCCTGATTCCAGTGCTTTTCAAGCTCATATTGCCGTCGGCCCGGATAATAAGATTCATGTAGTATGGAAAGAGAAGAATGATGCCAGTTACAATATAAACTATGGCGTTTCAACTGACGGCGGCTTAACTTTCTCAAGTGAAACAGCCGACAGGCCGGTTTCTGCCTCTTTTGGTTCGACTTCGTATGGCAATCCGCGCATTGATATCAGCTCCTCTGGAGCCATACAGGGCGTTTTTAACGTGGTTGATACCGTATATTCATTGAGCAGTACCGATGGTGGGGCGAACTGGAATACCAGAAAAATCTGGGAAGGCACCGGATATGATTTTTATCACTGCGACGTTGCCGCATTGTCAGGTAACTATGTAGTGGCGATAATCGACGAAGAATATCCCGGGTTACCAAATACCCGCGGCCTTTTCGCGCTTTACTCATCCAACGGCGGAGCCACCTGGACAACCGCCCTTGATCCGGTGACCTTTAATGATGGTGGAACCTATGATAGGTCATATATTCCGGATATCGCCGTTACAGCTGGCGACACCCTTCATGTAACCTATTTTACTAACTACCCATCCAGCAGTAATAGCTATCAGGAAATGGCTTATTCTCGCAACGACAATTTCGTCTTAGGATTGACCGGTTCGCTGACGGGACATGTTTATGAAGAAGATGGGACCACGGTAATTTCTGGAGTACATGTCGATGTTTATGATTCTTTGAGTCTGATAGCATCATGCACGACAAGCGCCCTCGGATATTATTCTTTCTTCCTGCCACCTGCTACCTATTCTGCCCATTTTTCCAAATACGCTTATCATGACACATCGGTAGGAAATCTTGTAGTCACCCAGGGAAACACGACAACACTTGATATGAACATGCGCCTAGTCGCTCCCGGTACCATCGGCGGTATTGTCTATGAACAATCAGGAATAACACCGCAGGAGGGTGTGATTGTTACGGCGTACGATAGCCTGGCCGTTCTACGGGGAACCGATACGACTGATTTCGATGGCAATTATTTGTTGACATTACAGCCCAGCCGCTACTCCCTGTCATTCACGAAAATTTTCTTCCGCGATACGACAGTTGCCAACGTGAACCTCGTGGAGAACGGCACGGTGGCGCTTAATGTCAATCTGACCTGGAATATTCCCTCTGATGATATCGCGGCTACATCGTTGAATGTGCCGGCCGAATACATGATTATCGGTGAAAGCTATAATCCGATAGTCACCGTGGCTAACGTCGGCTATCTGGCGCAAACATTCGATTTGAATTTAAAAATCTATTATTCCGGCACTACGCTGGTTTATGACCAAACCCTGACCGGAATCAACCTGCCTTTATTGGATTCGGCCCAACAAACGTTCACCACCGCATTTGCTCCCGCCAATGCCGGTATCTACACTTATCATGCCGCTATCAGCAATACCGGCGATATGAATCCGGTCAACGATACTATAAGGGTCGATATCACCGCCTATCAGCATCAAGGGCAGGGTGGCCCGGATGCTTTTGGCTATCGGTATAAAGATAACACCGTCCCCGGCGGCCCCACCTACAACTGGATTGATATTTCTTCTACCGGCACCCAGCTTGAACCCACTTTACATTACTTCATGGCGGGAATACCTATCGGATTTACCTTCACGTTCTATGGCACCGATTACGATTCGGTATATGTTAATTCTCATGGCAATCTGCATATCGGGATGAGGGACGTCTGGTTAAGAGATAACGATTGCCCGTTGCCGGATCTTTCCACGCCACACGCGCCGATGGCCCCTATATTCTGGGATTGGATGAAAGTGCAATATGAGATCGGTCAAGGTGTTTGGTGGCAATATTTTGATATGCCATCCAACGACTATACAGTTATCCAGTGGAAAGTCTCCCGAGATGATACTAATAATTTGATGGATTCCCTAGAATACGAAGTAATCCTCTACGAAGACGGTTCTCTGGTATATCAGTATAAACACGTTTCTGGTCTTCCTAACGGCCGCGGCGAAGATGCCACCGTAGGTTTAGAATATGATGTACTGCCATCCGGTATTACCTATCTCTGTAACAACGATAACCCGGCCAACCGCTTGACTGATGGACTGGCTATCAAATGGTACATTGAAAGCGGCGCGCCCTGCGAATACATGATTGGCGATATCAACAGCGACAACCAGCGCTTGGGCGGCGACGTCACATTCGGCGTCCGCTACTTCAA
>JAAYTW010000071.1 GCA_012517955.1 Candidatus Zixiibacteriota bacterium
CTTTTATGATTCCTGGGCAAGTTATTTGAAATACGCTATTTCGAAGTATACTCGCTTTTGCCCAAGGCCGCCCGAGCCGCCGCTAAACGAGCAATCGGCACCCGATAGGGCGAACAGCTTACGTAATTCAAACCAAGCTGATGGCAAAATTCTATCGAATCGGGGTCACCGCCATGTTCGCCGCAGATACCGAGTTTTATATCTTTGCGAACCGCGCGACCTTTTTCGGTCGCCCATTTCATCAACTGCCCCACTCCTTTTCTGTCAATCGACACGAAAGGATCCTTCGGCAAAATCCCCTTTTCGACATATATCTTGATAAACTTGCCCGCATCATCGCGCGAATATCCGAAAGTAATCTGAGTGAGGTCGTTAGTGCCGAACGAGAAAAACTGGGCATGCGCCGCAATCTCATCGGCTGTGACAGCGCCGCGCGGCACCTCAATCATGGTCCCGACCAAATATGGAACCTGCACTTTGTAATGCTTCATGACCTCTTCCGCCACCCGCACCACAATGTTTTTCTGGTTGATAAATTCCTCCACCGTGCCCACCAGCGGAATCATGACCTCTGGTATGGGGGGAACCTTACGTGGGTTTTTGGCGATTTCGCAAGCCGCCGAAAAAATCGCCCGGGCCTGCATCTCCGTGATTTCGGGATAAGTGATACCCAAACGACAGCCGCGATGGCCCATCATTGGATTAAATTCGGCCAACTGGTCAATCCGGCGAAGTATTTTTTCTTTGGCTTTGATATCGTCTTCCCAGGCTCCCGATTCTTTCAGCTTCTTTATTTCCTCGATAATTTCCTGCTTGTCCGGCAAAAATTCGTGCAGAGGAGGATCAATAGTCCGAATTGTCACCGGCAATCCTTGCATCGTCTCAAATATCTCTTTGAAATCGCCTTTTTGAAACGGCAGCAATTTATCTAAAGCCTCTCTACGTTCGATTTCATTATCGGCAAGAATCATCTGCTGGACTATTGGAATCCTATTCGAGCTGAAGAACATGTGCTCGGTTCTGCAAAGCCCTATCCCCTCGGCCCCGAAAGAAAGAGCCGTGGCGGCGTCTTTGGGAGTATCGGCGTTGGTGCGGATTTTCAACTTGCGGACATCATCCGCCCATTTCATGAACGTGGCGAATTCGCCGGATAATTCCGGTTCGATTGTGGGAACTTCGCCGAGCATAACTTCGCCGGTCGATCCATTTAATGTTATAATGTCCCCCTCGCTGACAACATGTTTACCGGCTATAAATTTGCGATCCACTTCATACACCTTGATTTCTTCGGCTCCCGCCACACAACATTTCCCCATACCACGGGCAACTACGGCGGCATGCGAGGTCATCCCGCCTCGGGAGGTTAATATCCCCTCGGCCACATTCATGCCGGCGATATCATCGGGGTTGGTTTCCTGACGAACCAGTATAACCTTACGCCCATCTTGCGAATAACGCACGGCGTCATCAGCGGAAAAACAAACCATACCCGAACCCGCTCCCGGCGACGCAGCTAAACCTTTGGCAATTACGGTCGGATTCGCTTTGGGATCGATACGGGGATGGAGCAGCTGGTCAAGCGAGGAGGGTTCGACCCGTAGGAGGGCTTCTTCTTTGGATATCAATTTTTCCGTAACCATATCGACCGCGATTTTCACGGCGGCGGCGGTGGTCCGCTTGCCGGTACGGGTCTGCAACATGTAAAGTTTGCCTTCCTGGATAGTAAACTCGAAATCTTGCACGTCGCGGTAGTGTTTTTCCAACTTGGCCGTTATATCTTTCAATTCCTTGTAAACCTTGGGCATTTCCTTGGCCAGGCTCGAAATATGCCGTGGAGTTCTTATGCCAGCCACGACATCTTCGCCTTGAGCGTTAGTTAAATATTCGCCATAAAATTCTTTCTTGCCGGTGGAGGGGTCCCGTGTGAAACCAACGCCGGTCGCCGATGTTTCACCCATATTACCGAACACCATCGCCTGGATATTTACGGCCGTGCCCAAATCGCTTGGAATATCGTTGAGCTTGCGATATGTGATGGCGCGCGGGTTATTCCAGGAACGAAATACGGCGTCTCTGGCCATCTCGAGTTGCAAGTTGACATCTTGAGGAAATTCGTTGCCGGTTTTTTCAACTACTTTTTCTTTATATTTCTTGATAATGTATTTTAAATCATCGACACCAAGATCGGTATCAAGTTTAGCATTGACTTTTTTCTTGCGGCCATCCATGATTTCATCAAATTCGTGTTTATCTATTCCCAAAACGACATTACCAAACATTTGGATAAACCGACGATAACTGTCATACACAAAACGCTCGTTATCGGTTTTCTTGATTAGTCCCTGGATGGTTTGGTCGTTTAATCCCAAATTCAGAATCGTATCCATCATTCCAGGCATGGAAAATTTCGCCCCGGAACGAACCGATACCAAAAGCGGATTGTCGGGATCGCCGAATTTCATTCCGGTTATTTTCTCTATGTGTGCCAAACCGGCCTTTACCTGAGGTCCCAATTCTTTCGGGACCGTCATATTATTCTGGTAGTATAACTTGCAAACCTCGGTCGTGATTGTGAATCCGGGTGGTACCGGAACGCCGATATTAGTCATTTCCGCCAACCCAGCCCCCTTACCGCCGAGAAGGTCCTTCATTGCGCCGGTGCCTTCGGCCTTCTTTCCGCCGAATAAATACACCAGTTTCAGCCCCTTCAGCTTTCTTGGCTGGTCTGCCAATTTGGCAGTAGTCGCTCCCTTTTTCTTGGTGGTTAACGATGTCTTTTTGACAGGTTTGGGTTTTTGTTTTGATTTGTTTGTTTTAGTTGCCATTTTTTCTCCTTTATATCTAATTAGACTATCCTGATTTATTAGGGCACATTATATATCTGATATCGGCTAAAATCAAGCGGATTAAAGGGGTTGTAGCGTCCCTGCAACAGCAAGAAAAATTGACATCGATTCTAAAAGTACTGTCTTTTCCCCCGAAAAACAAATCATCAATATCTATTATATGTTTGAACTTCTAAATATTCCAAAAGGTTTTTGTAATATTTCTGATATTTTCTTGATTATTTTTCCCAATACCATCGGTATTTGGCAATATCCTATTGTCTTAAATAAGAAAAGTTGTATATTTAAGCTGAAATTAACTGAGGAACCCATGGGTCAAATGCCTTCGAAATGGCTTCGGAGATGCCTGCTGTTGACAGGTATTTTAATATATCATTCACTCTTTGCGGATGAGCTCCCATCCCGTTACCATACCTATTCGCAGATTTTGGATTCTTTCGCCGTGATGCAAAATCATTATAGTGAAATCCTTAAAATCGATACTCTCGGATACTCCCAGCGTGACAGCGTCCCGATATTCTATCTGAAAATTTCCGATAATGCCGACCTGGATGAAGACGAACCGGCCGTATTTCTCTGTGCCGGCGCCCATTCGGAAGAACCACTTGGCCCTGAGGTTTTGCTCAATTACGCGTCCTATCTGGTTAATAAGTACCAACAAGAAGATTGGTCAACTCTATGGCATCTGCGTAACCTGGAAATATATGTTATTCCATTTATCAACCCAGAAGGGCGTTTGGTCGTAGAATGGGGAAATCTCAACTGGCGTAAAAATAAAAGCGATAATGATTCCAACGGTGTTTTTAATATTCATGATGGGGTAGATCTTAATCGTAATTATGATATCGGCTGGGAATGGGACACGACGCTGGCCGGACGGACACCGGAGAGCCTCATGTTCAAGGGATACGCCCCCTTCACCGAATCCGAATGTCGGGCGATGGCCGCGTTTGCCCAAAAATACAAGCCGATTGCCGCGCTTGATTTCCATTCGCCGACCTATGGCCGAGGCGAGGTCGTGTATTTCCCTTGGAATTTCGTCAACGGCGCCGGATATTGCCCTGATTATACCATGATATCCGGTATCTGCCGCGCCTACTGCGACCATATAAGAACGGAATCCGACACCGCCTATTACGCATCCGCGTATGGTTATGTAAATAAGGCTGAATTGCGGACGTATCTGTATGGGCATTACGGAACGGTTGCTTTTACTGTCGAGGTTTGCACTACGAATATGCCGAGCTCGCCGGCGCGGGTCGATGCTATCGTGGCGGACCATGTGCCCGGACTGGATTATTTCCTGGATAGAGCTTTAGGCGCGGCCGTGACAGGAATTATCCGCGACTCAATAACCATGGAACCGATAGAGGCTGAAGTCAAAATACCGCAACGAACCAATGCCGACATCAGGCCAAGATTATCGCGAGCCGACAACGGCCGCTATCACAGGTTGATGGATCCGGGAACGTACACACTTCAGATAATAAAAACCGGATATAGAACCAAAACGATTACCGATGTTGTGGTAGCGGGCAAAAATAAAACCAATGTGGATATCCTGCTTTCGCCTTATTATCCCCGGCCGCCGGCTCCGGAACTGCTCTATCCAAATCCACGCGACACTATTGAAACGGGATTATTTACGTTTGATTGGAGTAATCCGCCATCGTTTAACCGGTTCCTTTTCGAATTGGCAACGGACACGGCGTTTAATAATATGACGCTGTTCGATTCGCTGTTGAACATATCGCAATTCAGTCCGACCACCCCAATCGCCATAGGACATTACTATTGGCGGGTCAAAGCCCATAACGCTAATGGCTGGGGGCCGTATTCGGCAACGCGCGACTTCTATATTACAGCCTGGAATGATATTGCGGCAAGTATCGCATTGCCAATCGAATATTATCTATACCCCAATTACCCAAATCCATTTAATATATCTACTGTTATCTCTTTCGATTTGCCTAATCGAACGGAGGTTAGACTTGCTTGCTACGATATAACCGGCGCTCTCATCAGTGATTTGATAAATACCGAATTGCCGGCCGGCCGCCATCAAATAACTTGGAACGGCCTTGATTTCAGAGGTAATCCGGTTGCCAGCGGAGTTTATTTCATAAAATTGACTGTCGACGGCTATAAGGCGGTTAACAAAATGATATTGTTGAAGTAAGATATGACGATGAATGGATTTACAAGACCGGTTCGAAAAAATTTAGCCTTGACGAAGACTCCTGCTCTTGTTAGTTTATTATCAAGAATGCTTGCTGACTTGTTCGTTTTTTTACCGGCAGGCGATTTGTTGCTTCGTTAAATATCGCGTGATACGACGTTATCATTGACAGTGTAATATCTGAGCGCTGCTAAAATTCAGGGTGGAGGAATCTATGCGCAAATTTGCAATCATAACCGCCGCGCTTGTTCTTGCTGCATTTTTAGGCAACATGGCAAACGCCGCCCAAATTCAATTATTGCAAAATACCGGCTTTGAATCGTGGGTAAAACATGGCCCCGGGGGCCCGCCAGATCACTGGGATAATATCACGACCCAGTTTTTTAGCATGCAGGATCAGGTTACCGTGCGCTCCGGAACAAGCAGCGTAAAATTAATATGGGGCGTATCCACCCGCCAGGACATGGGCTATGATTATATTCCTGTCTATGGCGATTCTGTTTATACTTGTACGCTCTGGGTTTATGATAACGATCCTACCAGCCGGATAAGGATGTGGTTTTCATACGACAACGGCTCTAATGGCCCGTCAACTTATTCAATTGATTATCCTGGATGGTTATCCTATGTATACCAAAGTACCGCTCCGAGCGGAGCCAAAACGCTTCAACTGCAAATAAGAATGTACCAACAAACATCCGGCGTTCACACCGTTTATATTGATGATATAGTCCTGTGGGGTCCGGAAGGCCCTTATCCCGATACTGTGACAATTGCCGATATCCAGCAAACCGCAAACCCCGGTTATTTACCGGATTGCTACCCCGCCAATTATCTTGGTCAATACGTATCGGTAACCGGCGTGGTTGTCGGCCGTAAGGAGGCATCGACGCGGCGCAACTCATTCTTCTTGCAGGATTCTGACAATATCTGGTCAGGCATTTATATCTATAATGCTCCCGAAACTGTTTCTGTAGGTGACAATGTAACAATCAGCGGCATCCCATCCGAATTTGAGGGCGAAACCGAATTTGGGACGATATTCAATCAAACAATACTTTCTTCCGGAAATACCCTGCCCGAACCTCATATAGTAACATGCGCCGAATTAAGCTCCGATAGTTGCCAGGCGACCGCCGAACCTTACGAGGGGATGCTGATTCAAATTAACAACGTCATGATTACATCGGTGGCCGCTAACAACGATTACTGGGCTAACGATGGCACTGGCGACTCGTGTATTGTTACCAACGATATATATTATCAAGGCGCTAATCCCCCTACAATTTCGCTGAACGAAACCTATAGCTCTATCAAAGGAGTATGCCATTACATTCATGGCGGCTATACTATTGCGCCAAGATACGCATCCGACGTCGTACGCCCGACATTCCGATTCAGTCAACTCGATTATGTTTTCGAATCCGGTTCAGTCATAAATTCACAATGGGCCAGACTCGATTTGACCTATATGGGTTCGTCAAAAATTAAGTATTTCAACCTAAATGTTAATAACAGTTGGCGAATTCAAAATATCCCGCTTCCCAGTTTCGCCGGCGCGGGAGTAACCCAGACATTCCCGATAAGTTTCCCGATTACTGATACAATAGGCGAACTAATTAGAATTAATTACGGCTATCGGATTTCAGATACGATTCTGACGGTGATGCCCCCGCAATTAAAACAGGATACGGTGTATTCCGATTCGATTATCTACAGCCGCGCTTACGGCGACTCCACTTACCTTTCAAATAACCCCGTGATGCCCTTAATAGGCGGTCAAGTCAAAGACACATCGATTATAATACTGGCCGATTTCCCAAATCAAGATTGTTATCGCTACGAAAGCGTTCCCGCGGCCTCATCGAATAACGCCCTATATATCAATCAAATCCGCAGCCTGGGAATTGACCCTGACGCGCTGTCAATCGCCCAGATGAAAGAGATAGTCGGTTTCGTGCCGAATTCCGGTTCGCCAAACTGGGTAAACAACAAAAAGCAAAATATGCGCGATCGCAATATCCCGCTGGAATCAACCGTGATATACGATATGTCGCTGATTAAAGATTTTCTGACGGATAAAAACGATGTTATCATCGATGTCGAACATCTGGTGGCCGGACGCCCGATGATTCATTCGATGGCGGTTGTCGCTATCAAAGAACTGGTCGATGGCAATTACGTTTTGTTCGTCGCTCATGACCCAAAACAGGGGATGGGTTACGGCGGAACCATAATTGAAATGATGACATACGATCACACCACCGGCTTGTTCAATGGTGGAAGCGGCCTGGCGGGCGGAGCTTATCTGGTACAAATCGTAGTCGAAAGCCCAATCAGGCGGGACGCCGTTGAAGTGAGCAATCCAACCAAGTATCGCAACCTGGATGGTTACAATCCAAACGCGGGCGATCCGACCAATAGCGTCTGGCAGGTTATTTTCGAGGACTACAATGCTATTAGAACGATTCAGGATTGGTCCGACAACGGCGATAGCAAACTTAGCGCTGGCGATACGTTGGCGATGCGTGACAGCACGACTCATAATGTTATTGCGGCGCATGTAACTGATATCTACGCCGTATTAACCGCCATTAATATTCATGGTCAAACAGCCCATCTGGAGTACTTCATTAACAATCCCGATATAAATCCGATAACAAATGTCCATGGCTCATACTGGCGCGAACTCTATCCAAATTACTACGCCATGCAGTTCTGTCAAGACTGGCAGGACAACGGCAATAATATGCTTGATGCCGGCGATTCGCTAATTCTGTTGGCGATTTCAGGACCCTATTCGGGATTGGCTGATACTTTTGGCGTAATCGATATCGGCACGGGAATGACCACCGTGCTTGGCTGCACTTATATGCAGGCGGATATCAACGGCGATGGCCAGCGACTTGGCGCCGATGTTACTTATGGGGTTCGCTATTTCAAGGGCACCGGACCGCAACCGCCGGATAGCTGCTATCTGGATTCAATCGGCGCTTATCTTTATGTCGCCGCTGATGTTAACGGCAACTGCGAATTCAGGGGTTCGGATATTACGAGGTTGGTGGCGTATTTCAAGAGCGCGGCGACATTGAGTTACTGCCACTTTTTCCCGCCAGCGCCATGATTTTACGTTAGTCAACAATTCTCTAAGATTTAACCGGGCGGTTCGAAACGAATCGCCCATTTTCATTGTTGGGGCAATTTACGGTTGTTGGTAACGTGTTGCAGTTTTTACTGTTAATAAATACGCGGCCGGCGCAACCAAAATACTTTAAAAAATATTGAACATTTCCTTGACAAACCCGATATATAATCGCATATTGACATGCGAATAAGGAATAAAAAAATGATTTCAAAAACCGGAATACACGCAACCCTGGCTTTAACCCTTCTGGCTCAATTGGGTCCAGGAAAATTCGCCGGAGCCTCCCAGATAGCCAAAGAAGTCGGGGCTCCTCCCAATTATTTGGGGAAACTGCTAAAACAACTTGCCCAGGATGGTCTAGTGGAATCCCAGAAAGGATTCGGCGGCGGATTCCGTCTGGCAAAGTCCGGCACAAAAATCAGCCTCTATGATATTGTCGAACCTCTCGATAAAATCAGCAAGTGGAACGGCTGTTTCCTGGGGCGGGCCAAATGCTCTGATAAATCTCCCTGCGCCGTTCATCATAGATGGTCAAAAATCCGCGAAGGATATCTTGAGTTTCTTAAAGAAACGACTATCGCCGAACTTGCAGAAAAGAATGTGTCGATAGGATAAATATTTTTTTGCAAAATAATCGGATAATTACATGCGATTAATGCTTGAAAGGAGACAAAATGCAGCCCACATCGATTCTTTCAAACGAACATCGAGTGATTGAAATCATGCTCTCGGTGTTAGAAAACCTGGCCGACAAGACCATCGCCGAAAAAAAACTCGAGCGCCAGGCCGCCGAAGAGGTAATCGATTTTATCCGCAACTTCGCCGACCGATGCCATCACGGAAAAGAAGAAAACCATCTGTTCGTCGCCTTGGTTGACAAGGGGATGCCAAAAGAAGGCGGGCCTATTGGTCAAATGTTGCTAGAGCATGATCAGGGGCGGGAATACGTACGCGGAATGGCGAATAATATAGATGCAGCCGAAAAGGGAAACGAAAAATCGATTCGGGAATTCGTAGGCAATGCTTTCGGGTATGTAGAGCTGTTAAGATCGCATATTCATAAGGAGGACAATATCCTTTTCCCAATGGCGGAAAGATTTTTAGATGAGAACGATAAAACAAACTTGCTCGGCAAATTCGAGAAGGTCGAGTCAGAACACATGGGGTATGGGATTCACGATAAATACATGAAAATAGCCGAGAATCTGGCCAGGAGTTTTAATGTCCCATTTCATAATCCAAAAAACATGGCTTGCGGCCACGCGCGCAAATGATAAATACAGGAATACCAACTTATAAAAAGGAAAAACTATGAAAAAATTATGGATGGCTTTTATCCTGGTGGTCGTCATCTCATTTAGTATACTCGGATGGGCCGGTTTTAAGATATATCAGGAAAAACCGCCGATTCCCTCCAGCGTGGTGACTACCGAGGGAGCTGCTGTCATTTCTGAAGGTGATATTCTGGCAGGTCAGGGAGTCTGGCGCGCCATGGGCGGAATGGAGCTGGGTTCAATATGGGGGCATGGAAGTTATGTCGCACCCGATAGTTATCAACCGCTGGAATAGTTACCGGCGGTTGATGTTTGGGGGTCATGCGGGGGAAATACGATTCGAAAATCAATTTACCGTTACAATGGCGGGAGAAATCTCAAGATTATTAATCGTAACGATATTGCCGTCAATATCATAGAAATAGGATTCCGTTTGGCGGATTGTCAATGAGCATACTCCCGACTCGAGGCCGGTTAAAATCATACCGCAGATTATTCCCGACCCGCTGAAGGCGCCCTCCCCCTGAATTCTCGTCAGCGATAAATGGATAACTGAACTATCTATTCTGATAAAACTGATGGAGTTTTCGCCGAAAATGCTTTCGATATCGGATACGAGACTATCGGAAACCGATATCTTCGAACCATTAAAATCGATTCGGAAACTTGCGGCAAATATCGGTTGCGAAAAATTATCTATCCTAAGCCTAACTTGAGCCGAATATCCGCTTGATATCCCTATAGTAGAAGGAGCAAATGATAATTTAGGATTCGCCGATGTCGGTTCGGTAGATTTTTTGGAACAACCCATCATCGTCAGAATCAGAATCATTGCTATTAATCGAAAGGATTTCATCGCGGCTGCCTACTTTATCACCGTCATTTTGCGGACAATATCACCCTGGTCGGTTTTTATCCGATAAAAATATATTCCGGTCGCCAAAATTGTACCATCCAGATGGATTTGATATTCGCCCGCTTCCAGGAATTGATTGTTAACCGGCCGCGAAACTTCCTGCCCCAGCAGGTTGTAGATAATAATCGTAACATCCTGATTTTGGGGAATTGAATATTCGATTATGGTCTCCGAATTGAAAGGATTTGGATAATTTTGATCCAACGAAAATATGCTTGGGGTCGGCCGCGAAAAGGCGCCGTCAAATAATGAATCGAGCAGCGCTTTCATGGCTATTATGGGGGCGCTTGCTCCGGAAAGCGAGCCGTAGATAGTTTCGAAATTTCCGCGGTATTTTTCAATAAATGAATCGTCTAAATCAATTGTGAATGACCGGCCACTCACGATATGCGTATTCCCCCAGTTGACCCCAATCGCGATAATATCGCGCTCATCGATTACGCCGTCGCCGTTGGCATCGGCGTACATAGCCGGAAGATTATCCCATGCCGGCAAACGCCAAGGCTGCCAGTTGTTACTGATTTTAAAACGGGGCGTTCCTGTCGTTAGAAAATATAACCCGACAGGCAAGATATCCAATTCATTCACCAGGCCGTTGTTATCCGTATCGCCGGGGAAAACCGTCTTGTAGGTCAATTGAACAGCGATATTGTCATTTCGGATTCGAGCAAAAGATTTCAGGCCGGGGATTAATCGGCGTAAATCTACGTAAACGTCATTATCGATATTGTCGATGAAATTTTGATAAGTATAAAGCTTATTGGTATCCGCCAGCACACAGGAATCGATAAGCGGAAATAATCTAGCGGTTAAGGCGGCGACTGAATCGTACGAGGCCGGCCCGGCGCTCATTTGCGCGATATAATCGAGATAAACCTGCTGTAGCGAATCGTCTTCTAATATTCGTCGATTTAACGGCCGCTGGCTTAAATTGGAAATGTTTGTCAAATCCTGGGCGAACACGTCCCAACCGCCGGTATATACTCCGAATGATTCGTTTAAATCCCATGGGATAATATTGAACCGGCCGGCATCCATATCGTCGTAAAGATAATAATTCCGCCCCGATCCCGTATAGCTGTCGAAATGAGATAAGACCATGTTGAAAGCCAGAAGACGAACGCAGCCATCGAGATTAAGCCACTTGCACATCGTATCGACGAAATTTCGACTCGGGGTATAATTCAATTTATCAATCATCTCGATAAACCGCGACCAATCGTTTTCATCTTCATTGGTCTTCAAACTATATAAACTTTCATATTCTCCCTGGTTTTCTCCTAAATATGTCAATCCCGCGCCGTTGTTCCCGGCCTTATAAAGATTACAGGCGTTGTTTTCGAAATATCTTCGAATGAATATTTTATCGATTTGTTCTACCACCACATATAGGCCGATAAGTTCGCCGTCCACATAAAGGTTGGCGTAAGCCGTGCGCGGCGCCGGAAGATATCTACGCGCGATATTATAGCCGATAACTTCCCGCATAAATGACGGATCGCTTACTGAATTATGAAGATTTAATCGATGCAGGCCGTAGAGGGTTTGAGAATCCCGATATTTATTAAAATTAAACTTAATCGGCTTTTTAGGGGTATTGCGCGAAAGCGTGTATGATGAATTCCCTTTATAACGCACGCCGATACTATCAAGTATAATCGAATCATCAAAAATCAGTTGAGCGGGAAAATATTTTTTGTCGAGATCTTCAAAATAATGTTTAAGCGAATCCCGCCAGTTGGGCGTATAGAAATGAAGATTGAAACGATGAACAATCGAGTCATTGAAAACATATTGGCTTGAATCAGGAAATATAATCTGGTCGCCAAGATTAGCGGCTGCAAATGTTGGATACATGTATCGAAACGAGCCCGTCCCATCGGGATAACGTCCGGAACTGATATCGGTCATCTGGGGACCGTAACTAACGCTATCAACTAACACCGGTCCGGGACCGGACAAATTTACAGCCTCACCATAAGCTGACAGCTTGAAATTGGTATGTAACCCCACTTGATTAACATCGTCATCTACCCAAACGATTAAGAATCCGTGCGAAGGAATCGAGGTGTCGGGAAATGCCCACCGGGTTAAATTGTCGTCGTCAGAAAGGTAATAGCCCGATAATGAAATGGCAGCGTCGCTGTTATTATATATTTCAACCCAATCATCATATTCCCCATCCTGGTCGGCAACTGTGGAAAGGTTGTCGGCCATGAATTCATTAATGGTTAGCCCCTGGCCGAATAAAATCCCCCACCCAAACAGAACAAGAAATATGATGACTGGATATTTCATTTTTCCCCTAATGAACCGGCAACACTACGCGAAAACCAATGAAGTAGTACTGATAATCCGGCGCCATAAAAGTGCGGTTGGCGGAACGGAGCCAATAAGGCTGATTGCCCCAGTTTCCGCCGCGCTGAAAATGCCACTCGCCGCTGCTTGGGCCGGTGGGATCGGTTACCGTACCGCTGGAATACTCGCTATACCAGTCATTAATCCATTCGGCGACATTTCCGGCCATATCGTAAAGGCCAAAAGCGTTCGGTTTGGTTATACCCACCTGATGAGTGCCGTAACGCGAATCTTCGGAGCCATACTGATATGAATTGCCGTACCAAACGGCGTAGCTATCTATTTGCGCCGAATCAGCGGCCGTCTCAGGATATGGGTCGAAATTTTTTCCCCAGAAAAAATCGGTGGCGCTTCCCGCCCGGCAGGCATATTCCCATTCGGCTTCGGTGGGCAAGCGATACCCCTTTTTCGAAAAATCGGCGGTCACGTTTTCAAGTTCGCACAGATTACCGGGGATACCGACAATGTTCGTGTATGAATATACCGTATCAAGGCCATCTCTTCTGCTTTTGGCGTTGCAATACAGCACAGCATCCCCCCAGAAAACATAGTAGGCAGGATATCGGGCGCCCAATCCGCGTTGACTGCTCCAGGTGGGAGTCTCGTAACCCGAATCGGCGAAGGCGGCACTCATCACCGAATCGTAATCGGCCTGAGTAACTTCAGTGATACTCATCCAGTAATCGTAAGTGAAGTTTACGGTATGTACTGGTTGCTCGTCGGGGTAACCGCTATCTGACCCCATCTGAAACGAATGCCCGCTGGCATCAATTAACACCATACCGACGGGATTTCCATCGTTGTTATTATTGACTTTTTTATCGCTTCCGCACGAAAACCATAAAAACGTCGAAAAAACAACAATCAATAGCACAAAAATCAATTTGGGATAATTCACTCAATCCTCCATTCCCTATCTTTTCGATTCCCTTGTATTTGATTCACTATTTCAACAATATCAACTTCCGCGTTTTTTCATGTTGTTTTCCTCTGAGCACGCAGAAATATATCCCCGAATTAACGGTTTCGCCTTTGCTATTGGTGGAATTCCAGATAACATTATGGGAGCCGGCCGATAAATTACCCGAAACAAGATTAGTGACATGTTCGCCAAGGATATTGTATATATCCAAACTGATATCTTCGGCGGTCTTCATCTCGAAATTAATGGTTGTCGATGAATTGAACGGATTTGGATAATTCGGATACAATTCCATCGCATCCGGTAAACCGATATCGGATTCGTCAATTCCCAGTGCCGCTACGCCCGGATAATCGACGCCGTACCGTAAGGCTCTGGCGATTTCACCGCCCCTGGCATAACTCCATTGCACGGCGCCGACCGAGTCAACTTCAAAAATATATCCGCTGGTTGATTCGACGATTAGCGTATTATGATTAGGCAATCTCTGGCAACCGCCCAGATGGTTTGAATAAAAGCCCGAGGCGGTGTAGCTCCAGAAGGGCGCGGTTGGCGCGAAAGCGGTACCGGGGGTGTAGGCATAATGCCCCAGACTGTCAACCGGCGTGTTCAGTTCGACAATTTGCGATGTTCCCTGCCCTTCGCGATTATTGAAGGCCATCAAATGGCCGGCACCCGGTAATCCCGATGGAATCCACCAGGCACAATGGACAACGTTAAAATATTGTGACCCCGGCGCGTCATAGTTAGAAGGTTTCCCCCATCTGTATAAGAAATCACCGCCCCTGCCGCTGTTGCCGCCGGTATGACCGGCCGCCTCGGCTGTGGTAGTGCTATGATCGATTACATAGATTTCGTCAAACGTATGTGACGTTATCGCGATTTGATCAAGGTCGGGATTGTAACTTATCGAATTTATATGCATCCAATCGCCGCCTATACCGCCTCCGGCTACATTGATATCAAGCAGTTCCGGATGATCGGCCACGACGCCATAATTGTCTTTGGTCGGGTCGTAATCCTGAATCAAATGATCCCACACATGCCATTGCCAAACAATCGTCCCGCCATTTGTCCCGCTCGGTTGTACCTCGATAATATGATCGGGCCACATGGATGCGTTACGGCTGAATCCGGCCTGCCTTGCCTGGGCCGCCGTTTTTACTTCCCAGGCGATTAGCAGGAAATTACCGTTAGGCATCGGCTCGATATCGTGATGCGCCAGATATGTTGCTCCGCTGTAAGTATACTCCCACACTAAGGTGCCGCTCCAGCTATATCTCTGGATAACGCCCTGGGCGCCCCCGCCGTTCAGCGATGGATTACTTGCCATCGCCGTCCGCACGACATCACCGTTCTCTAATAGATAGGCTGAATAACCACCGCTGCGGGAATGATACCATTGATGAACGACGGCGTTGTTCATATTGATAAGGTAGGTATACCTACCATTATTTGGCCCAAATAAGGTGAACCCCTGATAAGCCGCACCCATCGCTCCTCCGGCTATTACCCAAATAAACATCAGAACAGTCGCTTTCAGAAATTTGGTTTTTTGAAAATCCATCGCGCGCTCCTCCGATTATTATGCCAATAATAAATCATCTAATCTATCAATCCCTGATAATAATGTTTGCGTTATTGGGTTTAATAATCGGCGGCGGGAAAAAGTGACAATAGTTCATGGCCGCCGAACCCTTGAAATACGCCACCAATCGGGTGATATCCGAACCCCGAAATTCGCAGTTGCCATTAACATCGCCGCCGACATACAAGTAAGTCGATGTTGAATCCAAATAACAACTATCTGGCGGTTGACTGCCGGTTCCTTTAAAGAACCGTACGCCATAAGTCACATCGCCACCAAGACATTGGCCATCACTGTTAATATCTCCTAATAAATATTCGCAGCTTCCCAGAAGTCCGAGCGTAATCGAAACATAAATAGTCGAATCGGCGAAAACATAAATGTCTGTAAGACTACCTGCGTTGTATCCGGTTTTTGAGAAATGCTGGTGATAAATTCCGGGGCTTAATGTAACCTGAAATTCGCCCGATACCGATGTCGAATCCACCGCCATCAGAGTATCGCCGTCATTATATGTTTCAACTAAAACATCGGCAATAGGTGTGACCCCATCGGTTTCATAAACATTTCCAATAATCGTTCCCGGCCCCGGGGAATATATTATAAAGGTCGCGTTCGATTGGTCGCTACCTGTATTCAAAGCTGCATCGCGCCCGCTAACGCGGACCAGACTATACATCGATGGAGTATTAGGTACAGTCCATGGATAAATATGTGGGTCTCCCGATGTCCAATCTTGAATGGTTATCCAGGATGAACCACTATTTGTGGAATAATCAATTTTGTATGCTGTTACTCCTACATTGTCATAATCCGCCCAAGTGATATTATGACTGCTTCCAACAACCCAATTTTCGCCGCCGTTGGGGCTTGTTACCGTTGCTGATGGAGATTGAGTATCATTCAGGCTAATCGTGAAATTATTATCGGATTGGTCGGCGCCAACATTAAGTGCCGCGTCGCGTACCGATACTTTAACCCTGCAAGTTGTCGATGATACGCTCGGGACAGTCCAGGCGTAAGTATGAGGATCACCGCTTGTCCAATCCTGTATTGTTATCCAATTGGATCCCGCATCGGTGGAATATTCTATTTTGTGGGATGCTACGGCAAAATTATCATAATCCGTCCAAGTAATGTTATGGATGCTTCCCGCCTCCCACGATTCGCCTCCGTTGGGGCTGGTGATATCCGCGCCTGGGGCTTGAAGGTTAGGTCCATAACGAAGCGCCCGGGCAATCTCCACGGATGAATTGGTATAGTCCCACTGTATCGCTCCCGAACTATTTACTTCAAAAATGCGGCCGCTGGTAGATTCGACAATTAAAGTATTACCATTTGGAAGACGCTGGCACCCGCCCAGATGATTTGAATAAAATCCGCTGGCAGTATATGTCCAGGTTGGAGAAGTCGGTCCAAAGGCCTGACCGGAAACGCGCGTATAGTGACCAAGGCTATCTATGGGTGGAATTATTTCGGCTACAATCGATGTGCCCTGTCCTTCACGATTATTAAAAACCATTATATTGCCCTCCCCGGGCAGGCCTTTTGGTATCCAGATGGAACAATGGGCTACATTAAGATAATGGGTTCCACTCATATCGTAGTTGGCCGGATTTCCCCAGCGATATAAAATATCGCCACCCATTCCGCTATTGCCGCCTGAATGACTGGCGGCTTCGGCAGTGGTGGTGCTATGGTCGATTACATAAAACTCATCGAGATTATGTGATGATATAACAATCTGGTCTAAATCGGGGTTATAGCTTATTCCATTAATGTGCATCCAATCGCCGCCGCTGGGTCCAATCTCGCCGCTTCCGGTATTGATATCTAAAAGTTCTGGGTGGTCTGCTACTACTCCATAATTATCTTTAGAGGGATCGTAGTCTTGAATAAGATGATCCCAGGCATGCCATTGCCAGACAATCGTTCCGCCGCTGGTCCCGCTCGGTTGTACCTCGATAATATGGTCAGGCCAAATCGGGACACTGCGGTTCAAACCGGCCTGTACAGCCTGCGCCGCCGATTTTACTTCCCAGGCAATCATAAGCACGTTGCCATTTGGCATCGGTTCGATATCATGATGTGAAAGATAGGTCGTCGAGCTGTATGTATATTCCCAGACGACCGTACCATTCCAATTAATTTCCTGAACCATACCCTGGGCTCCGCCTCCGCCAAGATATTGAGGACTGGCGTTGGCCGTCCTAAGTATATTACCGTTCTCGAGCAAATAAACCGAATACCCTCCGCTTCGAGTGTGGCTCCAACTATGATAGACGCCATTGCTCATGTTGATTAGATAAGTTGCTCGTCCCCCATTTGGACTATATAGAGTATAGCCGTCAAAAGCGGTCGCTGAAACATCCGACAAAATGGATAGAATTGCGATTAACAATCCAAACAAGATATGAAGATTTGTGGCGCGACGCATTCTGAGCCTCCGACTTTGATAAATATTCGCTTGTCCCCCATTTAACTATGTCCAATCGCCTTATGACAAGATATGTGCCACCTGTTACTTCAGATTACACTTCTTCCTCGTCGAAGTACAAGTTGATATCCTTAATCATGTTAAGTTTTTTCAGCTCTCGAATAAAATCATCGCTTTTGGATTCATCTTTAAATCTGATGTAATATGAAAGCTCAAGCTGGTCGTGTCCCTCGATCGATTTAACGTTTATCACCTTATGGTGCCTGCAATATTTTTCTATAATCGGCATGTAGTGCGCCGTATCATCGCCTGTCGATGAGCAGGCAAATTGCAGAAGGTATTCTTTATGTCGGGCGGTCAACAGCGGCGATTTTGACAATAAATATAGAATCGCGCCCACAGTCAGAGTGCCGACGATGGCGATTTTGTGAAAACCCGCCCCCGATGCCAATCCCATGGCCAGACCAAAGAATATGAAAACGATATCCTGAGTGTCCTTGATTGCCGTTCTGAATCTGATAATCGATAACGCCCCCACCAGGCCGAACGCTCGCGCCAGATTATTGCCGATTACCATGATTACCACCGATGTAATCATGGCCAGCATCACGATAGAATTGGTAAAAGCTACCGAATAACCGGTTCCCCGATAGGTCGCTTTATAAAGGCGGGCGATGAATAGCCCGCATAACAGGGCTACAGCGATATTAAGGAATATTTCGGAAACAGTCGCCGGAAAAAGATTTATGCTGGGAAGGTTATCGAACATAATATTGTGCCTTTCAGTTTAAACCGAAATGAAAATCATATCTAATCGGCGCTGCCTTTATCTGTTTATTACATACCAAGCTGTTCGAATCAAGGCATATCGTATATTTGGATAGAGCCAATTTGGGCGGCGCAAATCGGGCAATTACCCGCTTGGCCCACAATGGCAAACCACGGTCAAATTTTAATTCGAGAATAAAATGATTCTTAAAAGCCGGCTTCAGCTGATAACCATTGGTTAATTTATTGTGATATGTGAAAGGAGCGCTGCGCAGGTTTTTATCCAGGGTTAGCCGAACCGAATCGCTAAATTTATCGTAATACGCTTCTCTTTCGTATACTATCAATATTTTCGGGCGTAAATTAAGTCGGAAATAGTGGAATAAAAACCTCTGAGCATCCTTTTTAGATTTATCCGCGGGGCCGAATTTAAGGATATATTTATCGATATTTCTGGAATCAAACAAATTTTCCAGGTCTTTATTGTAAAGAGGAGCGCGATTTTTCGAAATGAAATTTCGGTATTTCCGTTTTATTTCTAAAAACACGATTCCGTCCGAATTCAACTCGTTGTAACCGCGAATGCGGTATTTCTTGCGGACTTTGATTCCATCGATTTTTTCTTCATAACAATCCATGGTCGGCGTATCAAAATAAACGCTTCGAATCGTATACTCATTATTATCGCGACTCTGAGAATACTTATCAAGCCTCACGAAAGGTTTTATGGCGTCTCGAACCGCATCCAACTGCGATACCGGCACAAGATATTTATATTCAAGCCGACTCGAATTCATTTAAAAATTCCTGAAAAAGTCCCAGATAAATTCCGGAATCGATACAGGTTTGCACCTAACGATACAATTGCCAAACATACCGGTCGTTAAATCCTGGCCATTATCTTCAATGACAGCGGTGGCCACGCAAGCCTGTTCTCCGCTTAACGCGTAAACGTCCCTGTCGACAAATATCAAGCGCCCGCTTATTTTATGCTTTGAACCGTCCGCGAATACCCTGACTTTCATGCCCGGCGATAGATGAGCGGCCTCTCGAAGCTTGAAAGGAATCAGCGCCACATAACTTGAAATATCGGAAATTACCAACAAAGTGTCGGGGGAGTATTGACGGCAGATTTTACCGGATATCGGAGAGACAATCGAAAATGCGTGTTCTCTTTTGTGAATGGCATCCAAGCGCCTCTCCAAAGCCTCGATTTGGGTTTTCAATAGGTCGATTTGTTCCTGTTTGGCGCCGGTGCGAGCCGATTCAAGTTGGGCTCGAGCGATTTCGATTTCCACTACCATCAATGATTCTTGGTTGGCCGCGATATCATATTCTTGTTGGGATATCAGATTTTTCTCCAACAGCGCTTTCTGCCGAGCCAGAATCAGGCGCTGGTTGGATTCCGCCTCCCGCGCGTGAGCCAGCCTCAGCTCATATTCGCGCACGATCGATTCTTTCTCGCCTTTGCTATCGACCGCGAGGGTCGCCCGAAGTGTCGCCAGTTGGCCGGTTATATCAGCCAGATTTTCCTCTGTTTCGCTGGAATAAATCGTGGCGATAGTATCACCTTCGCGGATAAAATCACCCGTATCGACCAGCGGGCTGAAAGTCAAA
>JAAYTW010000072.1 GCA_012517955.1 Candidatus Zixiibacteriota bacterium
GCCCTTTTTTAAGTTGGCGGATAGGCTGTTCAGCGGGTTTTTACCGGCCCTCCCGGACCATAGATATCTTCAAAGGTTAGTCCGGTATTTATTCCCTGGAATATCTTCAATTCTGGAGGATTTTCGAGGTCCTTTACCCTTTCTTCGGAATATCAGAGCTCGCGAAAATTAAGCAATCCTTTTGACGGCGTATGACAGACAGTACAGGCAAATCCTTTCTGGCTGATGCCGTGATTTAAGGCTATTGTTCCCATCTGCCTCATCCAATGGGGTTCGATTTTGCCCGGGTAAGTATTATCAAGCGGGTAGTCGGCGTTCCAGCCTTCGAGAATGCCGAAATACTTCATAAAATCGTCCATCATATATACTTTGAATGGATATTGATACATTCGTTTAACTATAGGATGCGCCAATGCAACATCAACCGATTTGCGCGAATCTCCCGTTTCGAAATAGGTCTTATAATCGAACGGCAGAATCATCGCGCCAAACGGCCCTTGATTGTTCATGTCTTCGTACATCTGGGCGTTAAACAGATGGAATGGCTGTATTTTGGAATTGCCCAACTCTTGAGCGGGGAGGATATTCTGTTCTATCATCCGTCGGCGTTGTTCAAGCAGTTCCGGGCGAAGCTGGGTCAAGAAATCGTTATCGACCAGGCTGGCGCCCGGAATCCGATAGCCGTCTATACGATTATAGCGGGTTAATGCTTTCATTAAAGGATTATAATGGCCGGGATTGGATGGGTTATCGCCGAGCGCGTTGGCTAAAAATGTGCCGTTTCCCTGATACCAGAGATAGCCGACCGTCAAACGAACATCTCCTGAACGAAGAATAGGATTTGGCAGATAAACGCCTTCTTCGGCGTTAAATACCGGATTAGTCCAATCTATTAACACAACGGAATTTTTGGTGAGTTTAGTTATGTGACAAGTCTGGCAGGCAACCCGCGAACTATGGCCGTTGAGTATGGCGCGGGTGGCTTTGTTTTTGTAATGAGGTGCTTGTGAGTGGCATTTTTCGCATGAGATTTCGATGCCGGGAAGGTCATTTGACACTAAATCCACGCCGCGCGAACCGCGAGGAATTTTATGGCCGACCGGCTTATGGCAATCCAAGCACTGCATTCCCGCTTTGGCGTGAATATCATCATATGCGGAATAAGCCGTTCCCCTTTTCGACCAGTTATGCAGCAGACGCGGATTTTCGTATCCTAAGTGTTTGGCGGCCTCGTTATGTTCATATGTGTCGCCGCCCATATTGTGCTGATGGCATCGCAAACAGGCCTCGGCGGTGGGGGTGCCGACCGTTAAGGCTGCTTTTAGGCTGCGGTCTTGATTCCAACGCAAACCGACATTATCCTTGATTACATATTTTTCGTTCATGTCGTATTCGCGCGAATGGCAGATTAAACAATCGATACTGTTATTTCGATTGTTATCGTTGAAATGAATCGGCATCATATAATCGGAAGGCGGTCCATACATACCGCCGATATGACATTGTCCGCACCCCTCTGAGACATAATGTGACGGCCCCTCCTCCGGAAGGGCTTTGGCCAAACTGGCCCAACCGGTCCAGGTAAAGCTTCCGGGGATACCGCAGGCGCGGTCGATTTTACCGACAGGTATAGGACGACCTTTCTTGTTGACCTCTTTGCCGTTGTAGCCATAGGTAGTGAATCCCGACCCCATGCCGAATAGCAGAAAGTGGGTTGAACTCATGACATCCGAAAGTACCTTGACTTTGCGCACCTTGCCGTCGGTTCCGACGACTTGCATGGTTTTATGGCATTTTAAACATGTTTTGGGACCTTCGTACTCGCGGACTCCGGCTTTGCGGAAGTAGTCGATATGGGTATAACCGGCCTGTTGTTTTATCGATTCGACTTTTCCCATAAGGCGGCTCTTTTCCCTGGCATAGACCGAATCGGATTCAGATATGAGGGTAGCGCGAAGTTGCGGTAATGAAGCTTTCGCCTGCAAATCGGCCGCGAGGCGTTCGAATTCGGGCGCGGTTAATTTACGTTGATTGGGAAAAGTAAGTTTGCCGGTTTTGTCGCCGGTGTACCATCTAAAAAGCGGCGGATACACGAAAGCATGAATGGCCTTTAAGATTAGAAAAACAATAAGCAAAAGGTAGATTGTTTTTGCCCACCAGAAATGTCTCCAGCCCGGCCATCGCCATGGCCGCAACAAGGTGCCGAAAACGAATTTTATTACTTTTAACATATTCCCTCTCTTATATTAAAATATATTTTGCGGAATTAATCATGTTTATGATAGCCGGTAATCATCGTCATGAAATAGCTGTAAGGTTTATCGCCAGTAGTGGCGAGGTAAATGTGACCTATCAAAAATATGGTCGTCCCAAAAGCGCCTATTGTGTGAAGTATCGAAACCAATTTTACGTTTGAATCGATAAAACTACTCCAGCCCTTTATCAGCAGAAGCATATACAGGCCGGTGATTATTTCAAATGGCACTAATACGACCATGACGGCAAGATAAGTCCATTTCTGAAGCGGATTGAACTTGCGGCTTGGCCTGGTCGGAAATGGCGGTTTGTTTTTGCGGAAAATGCCATGTAAATAATAGCGGGCTTGCTTAATAATCCCCGATGGCAAGTCATCGCGGTTGGGCATGTAGTAAGCAAGACGTTTGGAAAAAATATTATAAATCAACCAGAGCCCCCAATCGAACGCTACAATCAATCCGACAAGGTTATGTATCTTTACGGCCATATCAAACGCTATAAAACCGCCAAGATATTTCGAAAAATGAATACTGAATCCGGATGCAATTAAAAGCAGAACGCCAACAGCATGAATCCAATGCCAAAGGCGGTCTAAAGGGGTGGCGATTAAAAATTTATCGTTATGAGCCTTTCGCATATTATTTTTTCTTATGAGCCAATATCCTCATCAAGCCGTGCCCGAAAGCGCCGATAATGGAAAGCGCAATCAACCCGGTTCCGGCCCAGTCTAGCCATCTTATATTAGTGGCGCCGCTGATATAAAAGGATTTGAATACCTGCTCGGCGCTCATGTCAGTTTTAGGTTTTTCGCCGATATCGGTCAAATACTGAAGCATTTTACCATCGGGAGTATGACAATCATCGCACTCGCGTGTCGCTTCTTCTTTCTTGAGGATTTTATGTTTAAAAGCGACTCCAAGCACATCGGATTCCGGTTTTGTGTGGCAGGCGATACAGGCGGTATTTTCCAGATGAAGGGGGGCCAGGATATGCCAGCTATGGCGGCTATTCAGAGTCAGGTTGCTTCTATTGAAACGGTCAGTATGACAATCTATACACATGGAATTTTTTTCAGCCAGGGTCATTTCGACAGCTTTTTTCATATAATGCGGCGAATGACAGGTACCGCATCCGAAACGGACTTCGGTGGAACCGAAATGAACGCTTTGCCCGGCTTCTTTCTGAATTTCCAAGAATTTGGCTTTGAAATCTTCATGACAATCAAAACACACAAGCGATTTGGCGGCCCGATGGGGGATTATATCGTAGCCTTCCTTATGGCAATCCAGGCATTTATTTTTTTCGCGGCGATAATGAATCGAGGTTTGGAATCTTAGGCTGTCAACATACAGGTCATGAAGGAGTCCATCGGAACGCATGACCGCCATTTTAAGACCCGGATTTTCATGACAGGACACGCAACTTTCGATTTTCATACTGGCAAGTCCCTGCTCCCTTAGCGACATATCGGCGTAATCGGCCCAGGCCGCCGAACCGGATCCGATAAAAATAATCGTAATAGCTAAAATCGTTTTTACCATTTCCGCATAAAGTAGAAGCGGAAGCAGCTTAGGCGCCGTCTTACAAATCACTATCGCGCGCCCCAAAAATAGTAATGCTTTTTTCTCATCATCCACCTCAATTACTCAAATCGACGGAATTTAAATTTTAATAAAAGGAATTTCAAGAACATTTGACAGATAATAGAATTTACATTGATTTCGCGGGGGAACCAATATCCATCGGTAATCGTTGATAAACAAGAGATAAAATAAAAATAACTGATTTGGAGGATTGCAATGAGACTTATTGGCGCGATTTTCATTACTTTATTTTTGGCCGCCGTCGCGGCGTCCCAAAAATCAACAATAAAAACATTTTATGTGAACGACCCGAAAAAGCGGGATGTGGTTACATTTACATCCAAAGCGCCGCTGGAGACCATAGTCGGAACCACGGCCGAAGTGACCGGATTTGTTACCGTGAACCCCGATGATATAAAGGGTTCCGCCAAGGCTCGGTTCGAGGTTGACCTGACCAGCCTTAAAACCGGAATCGAGCTGCGCGATAGTCATATGCGGGATAATTTCCTGGAAACAAACAAATACCCCAAGGCGGTCTTTGAGTTGACTAAGGTAGATTCGGTCAGCGTCAATAGAATCGAAAATCAAAAAGAAGTAATGCTTGTGTTGATGGGGAATTTTACGGTTCATGGCGCGACCAAGCCAATAACTGTACCAGCGACAATAACTTACTTTATGGAAAGCGACCAAACAAAAGCGCGCGCGGACGGCGATTTGTTGCATATCTCGGCCGATTTTAGCCTTTCTCTTGGAAATTATGGGATTAAGCGGCCGCAAATGTTATTCATGAAACTCGAGGAAGTCCAAAAAATCAGCATCGATATGATTGCCTCCACCGCGGCTATACCGCCAGCCAAAGCGGCCGATTAAGCATAGTTTTACCCTTATTAACACACAAGATAAAACCCCTTTCGGCGATGAAACACCAAACATCGGGAAGGGGCTTTTTATTTGATTCAAACGTTATGCTAATCGAATTTGCATATTTAAACACCATTCTTTCGGCGATTAAACACCGGAGAAAGAAATGTCGATAATAGCAAAAACGATGGCGACTTGCATCGAACTTGGAAGCCAGGGAAACGTGAATCCGACCCAAATGCAAATGAATCAATCAAAAATCGCCCCGGCGTGGGTTATTGCCCTTTTGGTTGTGGCCGAAATCTGTATTGTGGTGTTCTTTGGGCTTATCTACAAAGTTAAGCCCGGCCCCCTGATTCATCTGGATGAGTCAACGATTCCGTTATTGGCGGTATTTGTCGTGAGCCTCTTGTCGTTAATAACCATTTCTATTGGAAATAAACGAATCAGGCCGATATCTCAAGGAATAATTAAGGCTTTCGAATCGCGCGGAGTGAGTTTTATCCCAAGCGGGAAACGGTTATTTTCAAGAACCGCGGGGAATTTCAATGGATTGAAATGCCTGTTATCGTTCGGATTCAGAAGCGGCACGAACCTGGATTATTATACGCTGGACATACTACATAAAAAAAGGCTGAATATCGGCCTTGTTTGCACTAATAAGTTTTTTAATCAGATAGCTAAAGATTTCAACTTGCCGCTGTTAAAACCCTTTGGGGCGGCTCGAATCGATTTGTCCGGAATGGAATACATAAAATCATGGGCGGTTGATAAGGTGTTGGGCAAACGCCTCTTTGAGGATAGCAAAATACGCGAAAATTTGGAATCGTTGGTGAAAAAAGTCGACGAAATGTCCGGGAGGGTTTTCATCGATGATTACGGCATTAAATTGGCTTTTATGGTAAACGTTATCCCTGAGCAATCCCTGATAGACACCGCCCACGCATTGAGCTTGAGTTTAGCGCAATTATCATATCTGCCAGCCACGCCATCGGGACCCGGCCTTAAAATCAAATTAATCAAATCTATGATATTGGCCGGAGTAGTTGCATTCATGGCGATTTTTATCCTGACTATTCTCATCGGCCATATTTAGATTATCCAGGTGGCCTATTTTTGGGTAAGCCGCAAAGGTCACAATATGTATTTAGCGTATAATTATCGGGATTTTAAGGGTTAATAATCCGTTTATTTTTAGTTATAAGCGCTAATTCCGTGGCCGATTTTACAGATTCGGTTGACCGGCACAATAGTAAACATTTTTATTCCCCTGATAATTCTCTGGCAACATAATCGCTATTTACGTTTATTATACAATATGCGATGGCGGTTATTACCAACCGTTCTGGTTTTCTCCGCTGTTATATTATTCCTTTCCGGATGCGACCTTAAGGACGGTATCACACAAGAACCAGGGTTAAACCTTATCGGAAGCTACGACACGCCCGGTCAGGCCAACGATATTTTTGTGCAAGGGGATTACGCCTATATTGCCGATGGGTCCCGCGGGTTGTTGGTCCTTGATATCGCCAGTCCCTATTTCCCCAGCTTTGTGGCCAGTTATGCTACCCCCGGTCCCGCTTATCGAGTGTTTGTTTCTGAGGACTACTATTGTTACGTTATCTATGAACTTTCCGGCAGGCGCAAAGTGAATATCTTCGATATCTCCTCTCCTTATAATCCCGTGTTGGCCGGTAATCTGGATTCCACCAGCGCTGACTATCTGGATATTTATGTCGCCAACCATTACGCTTATGTGGCGGCAGGTAATAACGGCTTTAAAATCTACAACATGATAGACCCAACGCGCCCCAGCCTGTTGGGAGTAATCAACGGCTTTTTCTCTCAAAACCGAATCTGGTTGTCTGGTAATTATATCTATATGGCTTATTACAATACCTCCGGCGGCAGATCGCGCTATCAACCGATAAATGTGTCGAATCCATCCAGTCCGTTGCTGTTGACGCCGGTCGACCTTCTAAACGAACCGGTTCACGACCTTGAAGTGTACAATAATTACCTATACGCGTGTTTTGCCGACAGCGGCCTGCGGATTTTGGACGTTTCCGACCAGGCTGACCCGCTGATTGTTTCTGGTTACGATACCTATGGTCAAGCCAACGATATTTTTATCTATGGCGCCGGCGCCTTTATCGCCGATGGGTCAAATGGCACAATGATGATAAATATCGCCAACCCTGGCAGGCCGTACCTTGACGGCTATTATAACGCATCCGGAAGCGCCCAGGGCGTTTTTGTCAGCGGAGGATATATATTCGTGGCTTGCGGTTCAAGCGGCATTGAGGTTCTGGAAAATATCAGATGAAAATCGCGGCGATTACGCCGGGGACGTCTTGTCGGGCTTGTTTTGATAATGATTTTATCCAAGGTCAATAAGCGGAAACGGTCAAATCTGAACCTTTGTCCCCCTGGTCGGTATTTCTATGTTTTTGAAACCGGCTTTATCCAAATTGGCGGCCAACTTTATCGATTTTTCGGGCTCACCATGGACTATGAATATCCTCGATAACACATTTTTATCGAATCTATCTATATATCTAAGCAGTTCGTCGTTGTCGGCATGAGCGCTGAATGAATCGTGCACGACGACCTCCGCCCTCAGCCAATATTCGACTCCAAATATTTTCACCTGGGGAACCCTGTCGATTATTCTTCGACCCAGCGTATGTTCGGCGCAATAACCGATTATCATTATCGTATTTTTAGGATTTTCGATATTGTTGGCCAGGTGATGTAGAATCCTCCCCGCTTCACACATGCCCGACGCCGAAATAATCATGCATGGTTCTTTTTTGTTATTCAGCCGCTTTGATTCCTCGGCGCTCTGGATATAATGTACTCCGGCGAAACCAAACGGATCCGTGTCCCCCGCGAATAATCCGCGCGTTTCTTCATCGTAACATTCAGGATGCTTTTTGTATATCGTCGTGGCATTGGTGGCCAACGGGCTGTCTACATAGATTGGAATTCTCGGGAGGCGGTCGGTGTCGAAAAGTTTGCGAAGCGAATACAGGAGGTCTTGAGTTCTTCCCACGCTGAACGCAGGCACTATTATTTTACCTCTGCGGCCTATCGTGCGTTCAAAATCGGTTATCAGGCTGTTTTCCATATTTTCTGGCGGTTCGTGGCAGACGCCGCCGTAAGTGCTTTCGGTAACCAGAGTCTCGACATCTCCCATAAATTCCGGGTCGCGAATTATCGGCATCCCCCACCGTCCGATATCGCCGCTGAATCCGAGGGTCTTAACATAGCCGTTTTCCTTTACCGTAAGTTTTATTGAGGCTGAACCGAGAATGTGGCCGGCGTCGGTAAAACGGGCGGTTATATTGTCGAACAGGTCGAAATCCTTATTGTATGAGACCGCGGTTAATCGGTCGATTGCAACCATCGCATCCACCGTGGTATACAGCGGTTCGATTGGAGGTTCTTTGGAGTTGCGAGTCTGCTTGTTGATATACTCCGCGTCTTTTTCCTGGATATGGGCGCTATCGGCCAACATGATACCGCACAAATCGCGGGTGGCTGGAGTACAATAGATTTTCCCCGAGAACCCCCGCTTGACCAAATTGGGTAGATTGCCGCTATGATCAATATGCGCATGAGATAGGATAACCGCGTCGATTTCTTTGGGATTAAAAGGGAAATTGCGGTTGCGCTCGTTGGCCTCGGCCCGTTTGCCTTGAAACATACCACAGTCGAGAAGTATCTTCCGGCCATTCGATACTATCAGATGCATTGAGCCGGTTACGGTTTGAGCTGCGCCTAGAAACTCTATTTGCATCAAAACACCTTTCCATTTAAACGCGGTCGTTTATGTGACCGCGGCGAGCCCAAGTTAGGAGAATAGCCCTTGGGCCGCAACGCATTTTTACGACAAGAAAATAAAATGGGCGGCCATCGACCGCCCATCCCGGAATTAGTTGTCCGCGCTTATCGCAAGGGAGGCGGGAAAAAATGACAGTAACTTATCGGCGCCGTTCCCTTGAAAAACGCCACCAATCGAGTGATGTCCGAGCCGCGAAATTCGCAGTTGCCGTTGACATCTCCAGCGACATACAGATAGGCGCCCGTGGAATCCAAATAGCAGCTATCAGGCGGTTGCGGGCCGACTCCTTTAAAGAACCGCACCCCGAATGTAACATCGCCGCCGATACGTTGCTCATCCGAATTTATATCCCCAGGCAAATAACGGCAATCGCTCGCGTTTCCTATCAAGATTGAATCCATAGGTGTCGCGGTTGTTAGCTGGCCGTCGGAAAAACGGAAAAAGTACCGGTGCCACCCATCGCCGGGCCAGCCGATTGTCGTTTCGAATTCCGATGAGTCGTTATAAACGTGGTCGGCGCTATAAAGGGTGAAAGAATCCGCGTCAAAATATAGTTTTCTGATTGTCGGCAGGTTATTATCAAGGTCGAAATAGGTAATTCTGGGCATGATGCTCGCGCCCGAATCTATACCAAGCATATATACCGGCAGCACCGGAGCCGCATTGGTGTTGAAATCCAGATATTGGGTTTGCGGTTGGAAAATTGTCGGCGACGTGAAATCATTTGTGAACTGCCCGGACAATCCGGCCGTAAGCGTGGCCCCCAAGGGTTCGATATAGCCATTGGGGGGAGGCCAGCCTGGCCAATTCGGGTCGGCCGTGAAAGTCGATAGGTTGCACGACATGTGTAACAGCCCGCCGCTTATGGAATAACTAATATCCCCAAGCCGGCTGAAAGTCGAGTCGGCCTGGTTGACAATATAAACCCCGCTGGTTAAAATTAATGGGATACTCGCATACACC
Source organism: Candidatus Zixiibacteriota bacterium (assembly GCA_012517955.1). Lineage (GTDB taxonomy): Bacteria > Zixibacteria > MSB-5A5 > UBA10806 > 4484-95 > JAAYTW01. The sequence continues at coordinate 9,511 of JAAYTW010000072.1, forward strand.
AGGGCGTAATACTGCGAATCGGCCCCGTCTGTTATCAGGAATCCCATAGAATAGGCAAAATAGGTCAACCCCGAATTCAATGGCCAGCTTCCGGTTACATTCTGAAGGTAACAGTAAAGTTTTGTGTTGGAATATGTCATCCCGCTGCCCAGCAAATCCAGCCAGTTTCCGGCTGAACCGCCAACCAGGTCCCCTTGCGGATCAGCGAGGAATTGAGCGTATCGAAATGCCGATGGCGGAAATTGGTTTGAGGCGTTTTGGGGCGATTGCGTTGTCAAAAGCCCATCGCGAATCGCGCTGAAATAGTACTCAACGATTCCAGGATTTTCCGTGAAAATTACGTTCGCTTCATAGGTATGCCCGTAATATGGCGGTTGGTTGACAGGGGCCAACGTCGCCACGGTAAAATCTGTTCCCGCTTGCGTTTTGTAGTGAAGCGTCAACTCGTTTACCGAATCGTCCGCAAAATCGCAGTTAAACCAGACAGGCTGATTTATTATGCCCGCCGAAGAGTTGCCCCTTAGAAGCGGTTCCTGGGCCGATACATAATCGCCCGTCATTAGGGATAGTAGAAAAATGCTCGCGCCGACAACCATGAGCTTTTTTTTCATAATACATCTTTCCCTTTTTAATCGTGACTTACCGCCATTTTTTTCATGGCGCAGATTATTGGTTTATTAATCCAATTGGCTATCATTGATAAATATAAGCAATTCTTGCTATCAGTCAAGACATTGATTGCAATCAGCCACCAGGAAATTCTATAAGGATAAATCGGTATCAAGCATTGTATATGGGTTCAATGTAGAAACGGGGTTACCGGGCCGCCATTAGGATGGTTAAAGAATTTACGTAGGTAGTCGGATTTCCATATTCGACCGGCGGCAATCGAATTTACCTTGCGTGGCTCGTTGTCATGGCCCGACTGTGGGCGTCAATTTACTTGAAGGTTGTGAAACCAATTCAATCCTGTTATAATTCCGCACCATGCCGAAACAGGTATTCAAAAACGCGGCGGTCGACTTGGGCTTATTTTATTCAGCCGCTATCTGGGGTTCGACGTTTTTTATCGTGAAAGATACCCTGAACTTCATCAGCCCAACCCTGCTGGTCGGATATCGTTTCACGCTGGCGGCGTTAATACTGGTGATATACCTGATAATCAAACGCCGGAATTTGTTTACCAATATCAAACAAGGGTTGTTCATGGGGTTATTCCTCTGGCTGTTATATATCACCCAGACAATCGGCCTGAAAATTACATCTGCCTCGAATTCGGGCTTTATCACCGGCCTGTTCGTGGCGTTTGTGCCGATTTTCGCGTTTCTGATGTTCAAGAAGCGGCCCACCTATTTCGGACTAGCCGCAGTGGGTCTTTCGCTGATTGGATTGTGGCTGCTTTCGGGAGGAATGAAAGAACTTAATACCGGCGATATCCTCACTCTGGCGGCGGCCATGTCGTATGCTATTCATATCCTGCTCGCCGATAGATATTTGAAGGGCGGCACCAATCCATACGTGCTTTGTTTCCAGCAATTCGCTTTTGTCGGAATCGTCAGTCTACTTCTGGGAATATTCGATTCATCTACGCATATCCCCCATGATAATTCTGCGATTTGGATAATTGTCTTTCTGGCGATTTTTCCGACGCTGTCGGCATTCGTTATTCAGTTATTGGCGCAGAGATTCGTATCGCCGTTGCGGGTATCGCTGATATTCGCGTTCGAACCGGTTTTCGCGGCGCTGTTCGCTTGGACTTTAGGCGGCGAAGTATTTCGTCCCGAAAGGGCTTTAGGCGGGTTGCTTATCTTTATCGCGATGGTGGTATCGGGGCTGGAGCGGCCGGAGAAATCTCGCGGTTATACCTAATGCCCGGCAGTTGTCTACTACTGTCGCGGCAAATAAAGATTCTAATGCTACAAACGGCAGATGTGGACATCTGCCGTACACGAAGGCGGATTGGAGATATTTGCCTTGCTTGCGAAGATTTATTGCATATAGTATCTATTGATTAAGATATTTGAGGAGAAATCTCGCGTGGTTGCCAGTTTGAGGTGCTTATAATGAAAAGAACGATATCGATAATCGGAATGGCAATTTTGATTTTTGTCGCTTTGGCCGGATGTAAATCTAACAAACAGGGCGAGGATGCTCTCACCGATTTTCAACTGACTTATGGAATCGGGCCGATTAGCCAACAGATGGATCTAAGGCCGATAGACAGGGCTTATGCCAAAACCGGCGAGAAGCTTTACAACGAAAAATGCCTTTCCTGTCATGAGCTCGATACTGAAAAAAACGGGCCGCCTTTGCGCGATATCACGTTCCGCCGCAAACCGGAATTTATCATGAACATGATGCTCAATCCCGACCAGATGATTCGACGCCATCCGGAGATGAGGAAATTATACGCGCAGTATAAAGCATCGATGGCCGTTCCGGAACTCAAGCAGGAAGACGCCCGCGCGATACTGGAATTCCTCCGTCGCGAGGCTTTGGCCGCTCCCGGGACCAGCAAGAAAGAGTCTAAAAGAGACCCAAAGGATAAATCCGAGCAGAACGTTATCGAGGGGGATTGAGTGGCGGGTTGCCTTCAATATTTCTTTTATTAACAATATCTTACATCACTTATCACATCAATCATAATTAGTGTTATATTGATAATTTTCGTCAGGCTTATCCCCTTAAAGTAAATAATCAACAAGGTTGTAAGACAATCCCCAACCTTGTTTTTATCCACAACTATAAAATATATTTGGAGTGGTTGGCGTACGTCCCCGTGCGCCAACCCTCATACGGCCAGTCGACCGCCTCGTTTGTTAGGCCATCCTTTACCGGATTATTATGGATGTAATCCAATTTTATCCTGAGTTGCTTTTGTGAATAGATAGCAACATCATCAAAACGGCGTTTCCAGATAGTAAAGGATTTATTTTTTATAAAATGGGGATTGGTTTTAATCTCCTTAAGTTCTTTTAATTTTCTGGATGTCAGACTTTTAAATGTTTGGACGAATTTAGGCAATAAGGAGA
>JAAYTW010000073.1 GCA_012517955.1 Candidatus Zixiibacteriota bacterium
AAACATAAAAAAACCCCCTACGAAGCTTATCACGGTACACCAAAATGGGATGAAATTTTATCGCGGGTAAAAGCATTCAATAGTCGGTTGGCTAAAGAAAAATATCGTAGATTTTGTATGACGCCGGAGGAAGTTGACGCGCTATGCGAGGATTTTACGGCAAGACAACTTAACGATACCCGCTGGACCTCCAAATGGGCCAAAAGGTACCTTGGTTTGTTGTATGGCGGCACGAATGAAATGGGTATCGATAATCAGGGCAAATTGAAAGTCCAAGCCGTAACTGGCCAAATAACCGCCAAGTTGCGTTACGCCTGGGGCTTAAACGATATTCTTGGAGATGATAACACCAAAAGCCGCGACGACCACAGACATCATGCTATAGATGCTATTACTGTCGCCCTTACCACGCCCGGGATGGTGAAAGAGCTGTCTCTGGCCGCCCAGCGCGCGAGCAACAACATAGGCAGATTAGCCAAAGATATGGTCCGCCCATGGGACTTGTTCTATCGGGATGTCGAAAACAAGGTCAAAGAAATCGTTGTCTCCCATCGGCTCGAAAGACGTGTCCGCGGAGCGCTTCATCAGGAGTCGTATTACGGTCAAAGCAAAGATTCCAAGGGAAAACCATATATCTGTATCAGGAAACCGATAGGCGCCTTAAGCGAAAACGACGTGGACAATATCGTTCATGCCACGATTAGAAAAATAGTCCGGGACAAATTGAGAGAAATCGGCAAGCCGCCCAAAGACGCTTTCAAGGATGAAAGCAATTGGCCCAAAGACAGCCAGGGCAATAGAATCAGGCGGGTTAGAATTAAAGTAGGCGGTTCCGAAGTATTTCGTCTTAAACACGGATACGTAAGGTCAGATACGAACCATCACATGGCCATCTTTAAAGATGACAAAACCGGCAAATGGGATTGTGAAGTAGTAAGTCTTTTCGAGGCTTATCAAAGATTGACGAATAAGCAACCAATTGTGAGACGCGATTTCGGCGAAGGGAAAACCTTTATTTGCTCTCTTGCAAAAGGGGACATTATTAGTTTAAAAGATAAATCTACGCATCAATATGGATTATTTGTAGTAAGAAAACTTGAAAAACCCCGTAATATTCAATTCAGTCCGATAAACGATGCAAGGCCATTGACGAAAATTCCCAGAAAAGGATATACAGCGACCGCCGACGTCCTTAAGAAAATTGGTTTTAAAAAGATGCTAGTTACCCCATTAGGCGAGGTCCGCTATGCCAACGATTAGCTTCAAAGATAGTTAAGGTTATCTCGATTTATGCCCGATAATAATATCGGGCATGCAAGAACGAATAATCGATTTATCGGAAACCCCGGCGGCCTTAAGCGTCCGTTACGACCAGCTGGTCATAAAACGCGAAGAGGGGGAATTCCCCACGCCGCTGGCCGAATTGGCGGTATTAATAGTCGCCAATCGCGCCGTTAATTACACCCACTCGGTGTTGGTGGGTATTTGCGAAAACGGGGCCGCATTACTAATCTGCAACGAAAAGAAAATGCCGGCCGGCATGATTATTCCCTACGCCGGCCACTTCATGCAGACATCCAGATTGGCCGCCCAGATTAAAACCGGCCGGGCCACGCAAAAACGTATCTGGCAACAAATAATTAAAGCTAAAATAAACGCTCAGGCGTCTTTATTGAAAGAGGTCAAGGGGGAGGACTGGGGTTTGACTCGGATGGCCGAACAGGTGACCTCCGGCGATTCCTTTAATTTTGAAGCCCAGGCGTCCCGGCGCTATTGGTCGGCATTATTCGGCGATAAGTTTCGGCGTCTCCCCGAGGCAAGCGATTCCGTCAATTCGATGCTGAATTACGGATACGCCGTTTTACGAAGTTTAGTGGCCCGGGCAATCTGCGCTTCCGGCTTACACCCATCGATTGGCATTCATCACCATAACCGCTATGACCAGTTTTGTCTGGCCGACGATATGATGGAACCTTTTCGGCCGACAATAGACCGGGCGGTGATAAATACTATCGGATTCTATGGCGATACGACCGGATTGGATCGCGGAAGTAAATATCTGTTGTTGGAAGAAATTTTCAAAAGCAAATTCGCGATAAATGGCGAGACGCGGGATATTTTCGACGCGGTTAGATTCATGGCGTCGTCGCTGGCGGATGTCTTTGCGCAAAAAAAGAAAAAAATCATCTTGCCGGAAATCTAGAACCGGCAGTACCCAGCTTAGCTTATCGGGGTACAAGGGAATGTGGTTGTTTGCCTTGTTTGACTTGCCGGTCGTCAGCAAAAAAGACCGGAAAAACTACGCGGATTTCAGAAAAGCGTTGTTGAAACGCGGCTTTACTATGCTTCAATATTCGGTCTACGTCCGCTATTGTGCCTGTGAGGAGAACGGCCGAGTCCTTATGAAGGGTATTGAGAACGAAATCCCGCCGGCCGGCCAGATACGATTATTATTAGTAACCGACCATCAATTCGGCAAAATGCAGGTATTCAGCAACGCAAAAATAAAAGAAACGGAGAAGCCGCCGGAGCAATTGATGTTGTTTTAAGCGATTTTAGGCGGTGGAACCCCTTGTATTATAAGCGAATACAAGGGGTTCTAATGTACTCAACCGACGGTTCCCTGTCAACTCCAGCTTAAATCGCAAGCGTTCAATCAAACTAACAATGTACTCAACCGACGGTTCCCTGTCAACTCCAGCTAGA
>JAAYTW010000074.1 GCA_012517955.1 Candidatus Zixiibacteriota bacterium
GTACGATAATCGGGTGTTCGATATCGTGAAAACGCTGAAACCATCGAAACGCGGCGAGTTGGAAATAACCGATGTCAATAACGCTTATATCGAGATGGGCGCCATGAAATACGCGATGCTTACGGGAAGCTGGGCGGATGCAGGTGAATCTATAGACGCGTACAACGATACTATCAATATCGTACGGAACCATCTGAAAGCAAGACACAAGAGATAGGAACAGATATCATGAAACTAATCGATGGCGTAATCGCCAAGAAGCTTAAGGTTATTCCCGATGAAAGAGGTAGGTTGGCGGAAATCCTGAGAGCGGACGATCCGGAATTCAAGAAATTCGGTCAGGTATATTTCACGACCGCTTATCCGGGGGTGGTGAAAGCCTGGCATTATCATAAAATCCAGACCGATTATTTTTCCTGTATAAAAGGGATGACCAAGTTGGCGATGTATGATTCGCGGAAAGATTCGCCCACGTTCGGTTTAATCAATGAATTTATAATCGGTGAACATAATCCGATGCTGGTGGTGATTCCGCCGAACGTCTACCATGGTTTCAAAGCCATAGGCGAAAGCGAATCAGTGATGCTCAATATTCCCACCGAGCCGTATAATCATCAAACCCCGGATGAGTATCGATTGGACGCGCATACCAAAGAAATTCCCTACGATTGGGCGCGCAAAGATGGTTAGGTATCGTTGACAATGCCGATTCGAGTTTTAATCACGGGGGGAGCCGGCTTTATCGGGTCGAACTTTATCAGATACGCGCTCGATGTTCGACCGGAATGGCAGATAGTCAATTTCGATTTACTTACCTATGCCGGCAATCTGGCCAATCTTGAGGGGATTCCCGAAAATGATAAGTATCGTTTTCTTAAAGGGGATGTAAGTAATCTCGATGATGTCAAAAAGGTTTTTGAATCGGGTTTCGAATATGTAATCAATTTCGCCGCGGAGTCGCATGTCGACAGGTCGTTGTATGACCCGGGTTTGTTTATCAAAACAAATATTCTGGGAACGCAACTTTTATTAGCCCAAGCCAGGCAAGCGGGGGTTCAACGATTTTTGCAAATTTCAACTGATGAGGTATATGGTAGTCTGGGTAAGGACGGCTTGTTTTGCGAAGATTGGCCGCTGAAACCGAATTCGCCCTATTCAGCCAGTAAGGCATCGGCGGATTTGATGTGCCGAGCTTATTTCGAAACTTTCGGATTGCCGGTGATTATAACGCGGTCGAGCAACAACTATGGGCCGTATCAATTTCCGGAAAAGCTGATTCCCTTTTTTATCACGAAGGCGCTTAATGACGAGCCGTTACCGCTGTATGGCGACGGGTTGAACGTGCGCGATTGGCTTTATGTCGAAGATAATTGCGCCGGTATAATGGCCGCGCTCGAAAAGGGAAAACCGGGGGAATGCTATAATATCGGCGGCGGCAACGAAATGACCAATCTGGAAATCACGAAGTTTATCTTGCAAGATTTAGGGAAATCGGAGGAACTGATTAAATTCGTGAAAGATCGTCCCGGTCATGACCGTCGTTACGCGCTGGATATAAGTAAGGCTAAAAGCGAATTGGGGTGGCGGCCGGTCATGGATTTTCGGGAGGGGCTGAAAAAGACTATTCGTTGGTATTTGGCCAACGAAAAATGGTGGCGCGATATCTTAAGCGGCGATTATCGTGGTTTTTATGATATCCATTATCGGGAGCGACGTTGAAGAAGGTAGCGGTTACCGGCGCGGCCGGATTACTGGGGCAACATCTCGTAAAAGAACTTATCTTTAAATTTAATATACTTGCCATTGATAAAAACGAAAACCCGTTCGAAGACACGGCCGACTTACGCTATTTACAAGCCGATTTGTTGGATTGGCAAAATATCGAATCGGAACTGCAAACGTTCGCGCCTGATATCATATTTAACTGCGCCGCGTATACCGATGTCGACGGTTGCGAAACCAATAAAACGCTGGCCGAAAAACTGAATGTGGGGTTGGTTGAAAATCTAATCAAGACGCCTTTCAGCAAGCTGATTCATTTTTCAACTGATTATGTTTTCGATGGGAATAGCGGCCCGTATAGCGAAAACGATCCGGTTAATCCGCTTGGGTATTACGGCAAAACCAAGTTGTGGTCGGAAGAGGCGTTAAAGAAAAGCGGGCGGTCTTACTTGATTATTCGCAGTAATGTTTTATTCGGTCGGGCGAAAAATGTCCGTCCTAATTTTCTGACCTGGCTGATAGATAAACTTCGGGCGAACGAAAAGGTTCAATTGGTAACCGACCAGTTCAACAATCCGATAAGCGCCGGCAACCTAGCGGCGGCATCGGTGGAGGCGGCGCAGACCGATTTGACCGGCGTATTGCATATCGCCGGGTCGGATTATTTTTCGCGTTATGATATCGGTAAAATAGTGGCGCGACGGTTCAAGTTAAATCAACGTTTAATTGAACCGGTAACGACATATCAGCTTAAGCAATTGGCTCCGCGGCCGCGATTCGGCGGATTAAAAATCGACAAAGCGAAAAGGCTATTGAAGACGCCGTTGTTGGGGCTTGAGGAAAGCCTTGTTTGTTTAGAAAAATCAACAGAGGATAAATAGCGCATAAGCAAAGCGCGGTTGAAATTACTGATAATCGAATTACCGAAGCTTTGATTCGAACCATTTCACGGTAGCGGCCAATCCGGCATTAAAATCGACAGCCGGCGAATATCCCAGTAGTTCGCGGGCGCGGGAAATATCGGCTAAAGAATGTTTGACCTCGCCCTTTATTTCGGGCAGATATTGAGGGCGTATCGATTTTCCCATGATTTGGTTCAAGGATTGTACGAGGTCATTGATTGTATAAGCCTTGTTACAGGCGACATTGATGACTTTTCCGACGGCGGTATTTTTTTCGAGCGCAAGAATAGTGGCGGCGATTACGTTTTCCACGAACGTGAAATCGCGGGAAGTCGTGCCATCGCCGTTAATAGGAGGGGGTTCATCGGCCAGCATTTTAATTATGAATTTCGGAATCACGGCTGAATACTGGGAATTGGGGTTCTGGCGCGGCCCGAAGACATTAAAGTAGCGGAGGGCGACGGTTTCCAATCCGTATAGTTGATTGAAAATCAAGCAGTATTCCTCGGCCGCCAGTTTGGTGATTGCGTAAGGCGATTTGGGGCGCGGTTTTAGCTCCTTATGTTTGCAGTTTTCGACGGAATCGACGTATACCGAAGAAGAAGAGGCGAATATTAACCGCCGGACGCCGTTGAACCGGGAAGCCTCGAGCAAGTTGAGGGTGCCGTTGATATTGACTTCGGTTGTGGTTAAGGGATTATCTATCGAGCGAAGCACGGAAGGCAGTGCAGCTTCGTGGATAATGCATTCGATATCCTTGGTGGCTTTAGCGACAGTCCAGAAATCGCGGATATCACCTTCTATCATCTCGATGGAATCGATGTAACCTGATAAATTGTCGCGTTGGCCGGTGGCGAAATTATCGAGCACGCGGACTGAATGGCCGAGCTCAACCAATTTACGGACGATATTGGAGCCGATAAATCCAGCGCCTCCCGTAACCAGTATTTTCAAGCCTTTCTCCTTGTTTCAAGTATCATGAATGAATTATGGGCTCGATAATCAATCGAGTATCTCCGCTTTGGCTTGTTCAAGATGTTTGACGGGGGGACTTATTCGATTCACGACATTTGCCCACCAAGCGGTCAGAGGATATGAAAGGCGAATCCCCACGAGCGCGGTTATTATGCCGCCGACAACATCAAGGGGATAGTGATAACGGCCATAGACGGTTGAGATGTACAGAGTGATGATAATCGGGCATATCCAGTAAAATAGTTTTTTATCGTATTTGTACGAAAGTAATAGCATAACGGTGGCGGCGGCGCAATGGGCGGAGGGAAAACATCCACCATGTAACATGGCATTGCGCTCGATAAGATCGGCCAGCCA
>JAAYTW010000075.1 GCA_012517955.1 Candidatus Zixiibacteriota bacterium
ACGGCGATGGATATGCGTAATGGTTGGTGGAATCAATTTGCGAACGGAAAATATCCCAGGCTTGGCCGCCATCGGTGGAACGGATAGTGCCGTCGGAACCACCAGCCCAAATCTGTCCGGCGTAATAATCGACGCAATAAAACGGGCTGTTGAAATACTTTCTAATTGTAAATCCGGATGTATCCACCATTGTTACGTCCCGAATAATGTTTATATTAGAATAAGCCCCGGAATCGTCCCGAACCAAAATAGCCAATCCATACCCGTAGCTTGGTATTCCGTAATCTCCGAAAGCCACATATGTAGTATCGCCGTTGAATGCAAAATCCCAGGCAGGAACTTCAATAACCGTAGTCCAAGTCGTTCCGTAGTTGGTCGAATAAGCGACGGCGTATTTCTGGCCGGAATCACCGCCGCCGGGGCGACAGGCGGCCCAGATATAACCGGTTGTATCAATTTTATGAATACCGATACCAACCACGAAATTGCCGGGCAGAAGATATTCGGTCGGGAAAAGAGTATCTGACAAATTGAAATAGTACTGTATGGCCGTATCCTGCTTTAATAACGGATTATCGTAGTGGGTAAATATGTAGCGGATAATCCCCTTGGCTGAACCGGCCCAGACTGAAATTGTTTCGGGGGCGAGCGTAGTATCGACCTTAACCGAAAAATAGCGGTTGGTCAATTGTGTATAGGTTCCTGCCAGATAATCAAGACTATCGTTGGCATTAAAATACAGCGGATACCAATTTCGGCCGTTATTGGTTGAACGAATCAAACCGCCGTAAAAACAGGCGCTGTATATATGATTGCGATACATGGCCAAATCATACGACAGTTTTCCGTAGCCGTGGCATTGTTCTGGAGTACGAACTGTGTCCCAGTTTGCGCCGTTATCTCTGGATAAAATCAGGCCGTCTCCGAATGGGTAGGTATCGCCCTGGATACGATCGGTATGGGTTGTGGTTACCCACATATAGGACGTATCCCGCCAGGTGTTGGCTGCCAGCGCGGAAACCTGAATGGTTGGCAATGGCGGGTCCATATAAGTACGCCAGAAAGCGCCGGAATCTTCCGAAAAAGACGCGCCATTGGCGGTGCCCAGCCAGATACCAGCGGTATTGTGGGCTATGTCGATTACCGAATTGGAGGTTATCCCAGGCGTATAAGGCTCGTCGAGGGTGTAGTTCATCAAGGCAAGAGCCGGATTAACCGCCCCAACAATCAGAACTGATACAATTAAAAATTTCACCACTGTTGTCATTCATACCTCAATTAAAAATATGCTACTGTAATACCAAAATACGAGTCGAAACCAAAGCTCGATGCCCGTCATTATCTATGGCCTGAAACGCGAGAACGTACGTACCGATAGAAAACATCAAGTCCGGCGAAATGATATTGGCCGAATAAATCGAGTCGGCGGCGATATCGTCGCCATTTATACCAAGATCGTTTAATTTAAACGAACCGATAAATCTGCCGCTGTCCTGATAGGTTAAATCAAGCCAGACACTATCAATCGTGTTTTGGCCCTGGGCGTCATTTACTTTAGCGCTGGCGAGAAGCTCCGTTCTCTGGGGAAGGTTGAATTCACCGTAAGGAAGCGAGATAACCGGACTATCGTAGGCTTTAATAATTTTATTGATTACATTGCTTGTTGAACCTTTACGATCCACCGCGGCAAAACTGAAAGTGAAGTTGCCGGTTTGGGATGTTATAAGCGGAGCGGCAATTGCCGTCGAATAAATACCATCGCCAGACGTAGAATCATATCCCTGACCGTCATCGAAAAGCGGGAATTTGATGCCATTAGAGGTGCCGTCGGGTTTGGTGACAACGTAGTAGACGGCATAAATATCATCTAAGCCTTGAGGGTCGCTTGCTCTCACTGAAGCAAACGATGAATCCGGTATTCCTTTTTGGATAGAATCAGGGGCTACCACATCGTCGATTATAGGATTATCGTTCTTAGCGGGATTGCCACATTGAATATAAAAGCTTGCTAATAACAAAAAAACCGCGATAAGGATTTTCATTTTTGCGGAGTCGCGGAGAATCTTAAGAATGTCTGACAAATCGTGAACCTTTCCCAGCAAATTCAAATCGTTCGTTAGCTATTTTATCAGGCATCCTCCTTATGTTTGTCAATAAAATAGCCCTAAAATTAACTAAGTCAAGCGTTAAATTGTCGGCCGATTTCCTCCAAAAGGCCATAACGAAGCCCGCGCGTGGAAACTTTTAATGTGTCTATCGCGGCGAAACGCATAAAAGCCAAAATTATTGCTCCACCACTTATAATTATATCGGCACGCTCTGGTTCGAATGCCATCAGTTTCTTTCGATTATCGATATCCATGGCCGCGAGTTTTTCCAGTAAATGCTTTAGCGAAAGCACGTCGATTTCCCACCCCTGAAGTCTTTCAGGTTCGAATTCCCGAAGACCGATCGTCAAACCGGCCACCGCTACAGCGGTTCCTCCAACAATCACCATTTTATCGGGGCTGGGATTCAATATGTCCACGAAATTCGAGTGTCGAAATGTATCAACGGCATAGGTGAGATAACTATCTAATGGGCAATCGTAACCGACCGCTTCTCTTATGGCTACGGCACCGATTTTAAGTCCCGACCAGGATAACAGCTTTTGATTTTCGCCGACCGCGATTTCAGTCGAGCCGCCGCCGATATCGATTACCCCTATTTTCCCTGATAGATTACCAAATCCGCTGATTGCCCCTTTAAAACTTAATTCGGCCTCTCGCTGATTGTCGATTATTTCGATTGGATATCCGAGTTCAGCCGATAATTGCTCTGCATACATACAGCCATCTTTGGGGCGGCGGAATATTTCGGTGGCCACGATTTTTATTTTATCACAATCATTAATCGAAGAAACGGCGGTTAGAAGAGCCAACCGAAGATTTGTTTTATATTCGAGCGAGATATTCTCTACATCATCAAAACGCTTCCCCGCCCGATAATGATATCGCCGGTCAAAAACAATATCGAATTTGCCATCGTGGATTATCCCTTTAAGACACAATATAGTGTTAGTGCCGATATCAATGATACCGATTGTTGTCATCTGGATACTACATTAACCTGGTGATAATTCCGCGACTTGGAAAGCAAATTTTCGTCTTCTAAGGGTAACCAGACAATTTCGCCGTCGGGAAGTGAAAGCTCATCAACCTGAAATTCGTCTTTTTGGGCTTTCCGATATCTGGTCATAGCTACTTTCCAAATGAAAGCCGCCATCTGTTTGGCCTCGTTTTGTTCGATAGCCAAATCCGGTCCGGCCACCGGGATTTTTTCCACAAGTTGATCGTGGGGCTGGGACTTTAATAATCGTAACGCCATTTCCGCCCAGCGTCCTACATCGGGCGCATAAAATGCCGGGCTGTACAGATAAAAAGGATTATCCCTCTTTTCTTTCCGCAAAAAAGATAGCTCCGAAACCAGTATTTTCGAATAATCCATAACCGTTTTATAAGTTTCCCGGCCTTTCAATTCAAGCGGAAATCTCCAGAATGGAGCTGTTTTCGTGGAATTGGCCGTTTTGGGATGGATTTGCCGATATCCATTAGGCGCAAGCATATACGCCCTTTTACAATTTGTACAGGGATAATATAAAGAAAATGGTTTATCCTCTAAATCAGCCCCGCAGTTGGGGCATTGATGACGAGAGGGTGTTATGGTTATTGGTTCAATAACTTGATGGAGGTTATCGCCCAACTCAAATGCGCCGTCTATTTGAGCGTAGGCGCGTCGAGCCAGAGCATCAACGAAGATGGTCTTTTGATTGGAGCCTTGCTGATGAATCAACGCCCAGATCGGGAAATATATCAAAGAAATTTGTTCGCCAATCATCGCCGAATAAAGCACCTTCCCCTGATTGTAGAGGTTCGTGTTGACGCTATGGAGATTCTGCGCCAATTGAACGATACTGCCGCAATCTACATTGGCATTTACGATTTTCGCGCCCGCCGGGATATCGGCCGGACAAAAACTATATAAAGGCACGGCGGCAGGGCGTATTCCCAATGTGGTCAAGCCGAAACCCGCATCAGTGATTGCCGGAATGGTTACATCGAAATTCTTGCCCTTAAGTTGAAGTTTCTTACTCAAAACGACCGAATCCGCAATTTCCTCATTGAAATCAATCTGTTGTTGTTCCACCACTGTTGACGCAATGTAATCCAGAGCCATACCGCAAAAACGATAGAATGGCACATAATAAAAATCGGCGCGATTTACGCTGGTGGTTAAGGCCAGCCCATTCTCTTTCAGAAATCTATCGGCGGCCATGCGGGCTCCGAATGAATCGATTCGGGAAGGATAAAAATATTTTAGTATGGTTCCGGGTGAACCAAGCCTGACTATAAGGCCGCAATACTGACAACGATTGGTAAGGGCACCCTGGGGCGCTGGAGTTGATTTACCACAACCCGGACAATTATATATCAGCTGCGAATTAGGCATTGTCCTGTTTTTCGCCGCAATTCGGACAGAATTTGGCGCCGGGCATCAATTTCGTTCCGCATTTGCTGCAAGGTTTATGCTCGGCCAGCTTTCTGCCGCAGTTATAACAGAAATTAGCCTCCACCGGCAAATCACTACCGCAATCAGGGCACTTGTCGACCGCCACCATCTGGTGGCCGCATTTATAGCAAAATCTTGAATTGGCGGGAGTATCGCTATTGCATTTAGGACAAGTGACAGTGGGAATAGGTTCGGCTTTAAGATCCTTCTGTTCAGGGGCTAAAGCGCCATGTAAAATTCCAGGAACCATCAAACCGACACCAGCGCCCATACCGATTCCCGCGCCCGTTTGGGCTGCGCCGCCGCCGGAACTCATGGCTTTGGCCAGCGAATACTTCAGGAATTTATCGAGATCGCCAACCACGCCCATCGAAGATTTTTCATCGATCATCTTCTGGACTTGATCCGGCGGCGTTATGGAGGTGATGAAGAAATCTATCAATTCAAGACCATACTTGCGGAAATCATCTTGAATACGTAAACGAATGTCTTTGCCGATTTCGTCAAATTTGGCGGGCAGATCGAAAATTGTTTGAAGACGTTCGCCGAACAGGTCGTTGACGCGGGCAACGATAACATCCCGGAGATAATCATCGATATCGGCGGTATTGAATCGGGATTCGCGGCCGACCACCGAGTTTATAAATACCAACGGTTCGACGATTCGGCAGGTATAGGTTCCATAACCACGCAAGCGTACCAATCCCAGTTCTTTATCGCGAAATGCAACCGGATCTTTTGTTCCCCATTTTAAATTGGTGAACACCTTATGATTGATAAAGTATACTTCGCAGCGAATAGGCGACTTGAATCCCCAAGGCAACGAAAGGGCCCGGGTCAACAACGGTATATTCAAAGTGGAAAGCGTGTGCCGTCCGGGGCCGAGCACGTCATAGGCGCGGCCGCTTTTGAAAAACACGGCTGACTGCGAATTGCGGACGACGACCTGGGCGCCAAGTTTAATGTCGGCCGAACCCTCTTCCGGATAGCGATAAATCATATCGCTGCCGGTCATATCCATCCATTCAATGATTTCCATCATCAGAGCCATAGTTTTATCCCTTCATTTGAGCCTTTTATTCTCGGGTTGTTTCAGTATGCCCAATAATTTGACAACCATTTGAATTATCGGAAAAAAACAACCCGATTTTATAAAATAGAATAATAAAAATATAAAAGGCGATGTTGAATAATGCCGTCGATTATTGTCTCGCGTCATGCCGGTCTTGAATCATACAGATACTTTCACCGGCGTCTTCGCAACAGGCGCATTCGAACTGGATAGTCGAATGAACGATTTTATACTTTTCGGAAAGCATCTTTTTAAGCGAATACATGATTTCGCGGCCGGCGTGCGGCGATTCGCCATCTATATGAACGTGCACGGAAAGTATAATATTAGCCGATGACAGCATCCAGACATGCAGGTCGTGGATTCTCTGAACCCCCGGAACGGCCAAAATATCCGAAGCAAGAGATTCGTAGTTTATTCTGGCGGGGACTCCTTCAAGAATAATATTAATCCCCTCGCGGACAACCTCGAAAGCGCCTTTAAGGATAATCAATCCTATCAAAACCGAAATTATCGGATCAACAATGTAGTTGCCCGTGAAAATCATCACCAGCCCGCCGACAATGACCGCCACGGAAGATAGCATATCGCCGAGAACGTGGAGAAAAGCTGACCTGATATTGAGATTTTCATGAGCGACATGACGGAGACGGATAAATACTATCGCATTGACAACCAGGCCGATAGCGGCGACAATCAACATAGGAACGGATCGGACCTCTTCGGGCATAAACAAACGTTTATAAGCCTCCCAAAAGATGAGAATAGCGATAACCAGAAGCGATAAGGCATTTATCAAAGCCGCAATTATCTCGGCGCGATGGTAACCGAATGTTTTATACGAATTGGCGGGCAAACGTGATATATAGATGGCGCCAAGCGACAGTCCCAGGGCCATGACATCGGCGAAAACATGACCAGCATCGGAAAGCAAAGCCAATGAATTTGATAGATAACCCGCTATCAATTCAGCCAGAAAAATTAACAAAGTAAGACCGATAGCCAAAATCAAGCGGTCAGCTATCCGCCTCGGGAATTTTTCATCAAGCCTGTTGGACATCTTTGTATTTTCGAGAAACCTTCTTTTCCAATAATTTTACCGCCATCAATAAAATCCGTCTATTGTAATAAAAAACCCCGCCCAAGATGACGGGGTTTTCAATTTTACCGATTATTTCAATCAACCGGAATATCCTCCGATATTCACGAAAAAGCGGCGGGGATCAACGACCGAACCGTTTTTATGGATTTCGTAGTGAAGATGGGGGCCGGTTGAATTTCCCGTTGAACCCACCAAACCGATAATATCATTACGATTAACCATGTCGCCTTTACGGACTTTTATCGCATTTAAATGGCCATAAATACTGACCAAGCCGTAACCATGGTCTATACAAATCGTATTGCCCATACCGTTTTCCCAGCCGACCGAAATCACCCGCCCTTTAGCAGGCGCGCGAATCGGTGTATCCCGCTCGGCGGCAATATCGATACCATTATGCATCTGATAAAAACCGGTTATGGGATTAACCTGCATCCCCATACCGCGGCTGATATAACCATCGACAGGCATAATCGACGGCGTATGATCCAGTACATCTTGCTTTCTTTTCAACTTATCGAACACATCACTAAAAGAGGCGTTTTCAAGTTTGATTTGACGGGAAATTTTATCAATATCACCTTCGATTATATTCAGTTGGTCGACAGTCGGGGAGTATAAATCGATAGTTTCGAATGTTCGTCCCCCCACGCCTACTTCACGAACGGAAGGATCGATACTGGGCAAATCGAAAACGAGCCTGATGTTTTCGTCCTTTTTAATGATACTGGACATCTGGCTTTTTAGCGATTCAACCGATTCTTGTAATGTCTTTATTTTTTCCGCGAAATAACGGTTTTCCCTCTTCAGCGTGGCAAGCTTATGGTAATCGACACTAGTCTTAAAATACGCAATAGTGAAACCAAGAGTCATCAAAACAAAAACCGCCATAACAGACAACACGACCGCTAATTTCCAGCCGACGATTTTTCTTTCGATGACTTCGCCCGTGTTTTCAGGGACCACAATCACCGAGAATTTCGATCCAAACATATGACTCCCTCCCTGAAAGTCAAAACCGGCGCTAATTTATCAGAGAATTGAAACTTTGTCAAGCCGATAATTAACTTATTTTATTAAAAGATAATCGCGTTTGAGAATTTTCGTCACGACTTTGACAAATTTCTCGGGCTGTAACGTCTGCAAACTATATAAGTGCCAGCATGACTTTTCCGGCAGATTATAATCCGGTTTGCGTTTTTTACGCATCAGAATCCTCCTCCGGATCCTGCCGGGAGCTGTTACGTTGTCAATTGGCTACGTAATTTACATCGGCAGGACATGGATTTTCTTAACAGTGTCTGATTTCAATGAACCTGCCTCAATTGACCGCAATATCCATTCCACTGGTCATTTTCTTGTTTCAATGCCCGAACACCGCAATTACAGCCATATATCCCAATCTATTAATAAAACTAAAAGGATTGAACTTTAGTTGAACATCATCCGCCAAATATAGGGTTTTCCCCATATATGAAGGAAAAAACCAATAATTTATCTTCAATATGTATAAGATGAAAAAATATAAATATCAAGCCGGACCGCTATGAACTAGGCTCTTAAGATTTAACAGAAATCATCGCGGGGGTTCATTATCCTGTTTTTTAAGGGCCCGTAATACAATCCAGGCCACCGCTCCGACCAAGGGCAAACCCATCAACACGATAATAATAATGCCCCAAATCGGATTGGATTTGAAGAATGTTACAAAACTATCGGGCATGTTAAATAGAACCTATCCCAATCGCGAAACTTCATTAGAAAACACCTGCGGCTTCCCTGGTAAAGTCTTTGAAGTTCTGGTTTTTATAATGGCTTCCGCCGATATAACATGACAGCAATTTGAAATCATCGGGCGGAGCGTATCCCGGCAGAAAAATTATCTTGGAACCATAAGATTCAAGAAACCACACGGCGGGGTGACCGGTCAACTGGAATTCTTTCGCCAAGCCGAATCCGCTTAACTCTCCCGACGGGGTCACGTATTTTTCTTTGGACCAGCCGTTAATTTTTATGGGCATGAATATATCATTAATAAGATTGGCGGTACTTTTAGACGTACAATCGGTCAATTCCACCTTGGAGCACCAAACGCATCCTGGTCGGCAGAAATATAAAAGCACCTGTTTTCCGTCTTGAACCGCCAGTCGCATTCCCTCACTATATCCGGCCAATTATATACCATCAGTATCGCGTTCTTTATCAAGGTAAAACAAATTCCATGAAATCGCGTGGCCTTTAACCATAATCCGCCTTCTGCTTAATAAATTCGAATATTCCTATAACACAGACAATATACACTACTATGATTTGCGGTTAGGTTTCCCGGAATATTTCTTCGTATTGACCTTATTGGCCTCCGGTTTTAATTGAATTTTCACGCATTCGTCGCCGAAATGAGCGGCCAGGTCGCGAAGCAGTTGCGGCGAAGCCTCAACGGAATATTTCCGTGATTTACTTATCAATTCCGCTCCGTTATTCATGAAGTGGAAATAAATTTCCGCATTCCCTTTATTGGCGGCCAAAATGTCAACGAGTTCCATCAACTGTTTCTCGTTAAGGTCAAATTCCTTCACGTAAAGGTGAAGCGAATAGGGTAGTTCCTGATAGGCTGTTTCTAAAGGTAAAATATCGTTGGCGATAATCTTGGCCCTTTCACCTTCGCGAGTACTAATTACACCAATAACCAATATCTTGGCGCCTTCGACAAGGATTTTCTTGCGTTTTTCAAGGCAATCCGACCAGACCATCAATTCGCTCATCTCGGTAAAATCTTCGATTGTTATCACGGCGAATTGGTTATTGTTACGGCTGATATTGATTTTAATATTTTGGATAATCCCGGCCACGGTGATTTTTTTACCGTCTGGCAAATCCGCCAGGCCGTCAAGGGCGCAGTCTTTGAAAGCGTTATATTCAATCAGATTATCTTCCAACGGATGTGAGGATAAATAAAATCCCAGAACACGTTTTTCCATATCGCGTTTTTGCTTATCGTTCCAGGGCGGAATTTCTTTAAGACGCGGTTTTAGAGTGGCCGCCGAAGATGACAGTTGACCGAACAACAAAGACTGGCCGGCTTTATGGTCTTTCTGATATTGAGCCCCGTAATTCAGGGCGATATCGATACTATCGTACACACGCGAACGAATCGGGTGAATAGAATCGAACGCCCCGCAGGCAACCAGACTTTCGAGAGCTTTACGGTTGACCAAGCGGGTATCAACCCGGCTGCAGAAATCGAAAATATCAGTGAATTTTCCTTTTTCCAGGCGGGCATTCACTATGGAATCGGCGGCCGCGACTCCAACATTTTTGACGGCGGCCAAACCGTAAATAATTTTGCCGTCGCTTACAGAGAAATGCGCGAAACATTCGTTGATATCGGGCGGCAGAAGCTCGATTCCCATTTCTTTACATTCTTTTTTAAACATGAGAATCTTCGAGGTGTCCCCCATTTCGGAGGTCAAAGAGGCGGCCAGGAATTCCTGAGGAAAGTGGGTTTTTAGATAGGCGGTGCGATAAGCGATAATCGCGTAGCCGGTCGAATGGGCTTTGACGAATCCATAACGGCCGAACGTTTCGATTTGATCGAACACCTTTTCGGCGATTTTCCTGTCGATTCCACGTTTGGAGGCCCCTTCAATAAACTCGATTTTTTGCTGGGCCATTACTTCCGCCTGCTTTTTCCCCATAGCCTTGCGTAAAATATCGGCTTTACCCAAGGAATACCCGGCGAACTCCTGCGCGATTTTTAAAACCTGTTCCTGAAAAACAATAACGCCGTAAGTATCTTTTAAAATAGGTTCAAGCAGAGGGTGTTCGAAAGCCATCTTTCTAAGGCCTTTTTTGCATTCGATATAAACGTTAATCATTCCCGAATCCAGCGGCCCGGGACGATAAAGCGCGTTCATGACTATAAGATCGTTAATATCGGTAGGCTCGAGTTTGCGAAGATAATCGCGCATACCGCTGGATTCGAACTGGAAAATGCCGACTGTTCTGCCTTCGGCGAAAAGCTTGAACACATCTTTATCATCAAGCGGGATTTCGTTCAAGTCAAGCTTGTATCCGCGATTCCGGGCGATTTCGCTCAGCGTATCGTCGATAACGGTAAGCGTCCGCAAGCCGAGAAAATCCATTTTCAACAGGCCGAGTTTTTCGATATCTGTCATGTCGAATTGGGTCGTAATTTCGTCTTTATTAGACTTATAAAGCGGCACAAAATCGGTTAGGGGAGCGGGAGCAATCACCACGCCAGCCGCGTGCGTGGAAGCGTGGCGGGCCAGGCCTTCCAAGACAATAGCGTAATCGAGAACCCGCGCGATTTTTTCGTCCTTTTGTTTCGCTTCGTTCAAATCCGCCGAGATTTCCAAGGCGCGTTCCAAAGTCATCCCCAGCTCTTCAGGAATCATCTTGGCGATTTTATCAATATCACCATATGGAATGGAAAAAACCCGCCCAACATCCCGAACCACCGCCCGCGCCGCCATCGTTCCGAACGTAATGATTTGAGCGACGTTCTCGCGGCCGTATTTTTCGGTGACATACTGGATAACCCGGTCACGGCCACGATCGGAGAAATCGATATCTATGTCGGGCATCGATATGCGTTCGGGATTTAAAAATCTTTCAAATAGCAAATTGTATTTAATCGGGTCGATATCGGTAATTCCCAGGCAGTATGAAACTATCGATCCGGCCGCGGAACCTCGTCCGGGGCCGACGGAAATACCGTTATTTTTGGCGAAATCGATGAAATCCTTGACAATCAGAAAATATCCCGAATATCCCATCTGCCGAATTATATCCAGTTCGTAGTCAAGCCGATTCTGAATTCCTTCGGTGATTGTCGGATAGCGTTTAGATAAGCCTATGTTTGCGACATATCTAAGGTATTCGTCATCGGATTTATATCCCTGCGGTAATTGAAATTTCGGCACCAGGTTTTTATTAAGTTCAAGTTCAAGGTTGCATTTTTCGGCGATTCTAATCGTATTCTCGATAGCTTCAGGAGTGGCCGCGAAAAGCTCTTTCATTTGTTCGGCCGATTTGAGATAAAGCTGGTCGGTCGCGTAGCGCATCCGATCGAGGTCGGCAATCATCTTGCCGGTCTGGATACACAGTAAAGCGTCATGGGCAGCGCTGTGTTCGCGTTTCAGGTAATGACAATCGTTAGTGGCAACCAAACCCAGACCGAATTTTTGTGATAGTCGTTTATAAGCCGATCGGACTGCCGCCTCCTCGGCAATCCCGTGATCCTGAATCTCCAGGAAAAAATCATCTTGGTCGAAAATATCAAGGTAAGTCCTGATAACCGCCTCCGAGGCTTCCTCGCCTCCATGAAGCGCCGCGGACGCGGATTCCCCCTTCAGACAGGCGGTAAGTGCTATAAGTCCCTCCGAATATCTGGCCAAAATCCCTTTATCGATTCTGGGTTTGAAATAAAAACCTTCCAAAAACGCCGCCGAAGATAGTTTGATGAGGTTCTTGAATCCCTGGATATTTTTGGCCAATAAAATAAGATGATAACCGCCGTCCGGGACTCCCGGTACAGAACGCTTTATCGTGCGGTCATGGGGAACTATATAGGTTTCTATCCCGATAATCGGTTTTATTCGATGCTTTTTCGCCTCAGTATAAAATTCGATGGCACCATGAAGGTTTCCATGATCGGTAATCGCCAGCGACCGCATCCCCATGTCGGAGGCGGTCTTAAGCAGTTGCGGAATTTTTATCGCACCATCAAGTAGGGAATACATAGTATGATTATGGAGATGTACGAAATCGGAGCCGTCCATTTATTCTTTTCCCTTTAAAAATTCGACAATTTCACGGCGACAATCAAAACAGAGAAGTTGTTCGATTTTAAAATATACTTGCTCGCTCAATTCCTTCTCGGTCAATCCTGATTCCTCGATTTCCGACAGCACTTCTGTCGGCTCTCGATTAACCGCGGCCAGGTCAAGATAGCCATCGAAATGCGACGCGACAGTACACGCGAGTCGATAATTGTCGCCGCCTTTCTTGAGCCTCTTGCCGCAGCGGCCGCATCGCAAAACTTCCTTATTAACAACCATTATTTAATAACAAAATCAACGAAATTTTATTTTCAAGATTTTTCCATCAATTTAAACAGGATCATCCCAACCACAAAACCGCCGACATGGGCAAAATAGGCGACCCCGCCGCTCTGGTTAAGGCTGGGAGCCGCGACGATTAGCTGAAAAATAAACCACAAGCCTAAAAATATCAGGGCCGGCGCCCAAACAGCCGTAAAATAAAAATATACCAATATGCGGGCGCGCGGAAAGCGAACCATATACGCCCCCATCACACCGGCGATAGCGCCGGAAGCGCCTATTAACGGCACTGCCGAATCGGGATTGACGATTACCTGCGCGATTATCGATAATACTCCGCAAACAAGAAAAAACGCAAGAAAATGAAAGTGTCCCAACCGGTCTTCCACATTATCGCCAAAAATCCAAAGAAAAAGCATATTGCCACCCAGATGCCAGATGCTTCCATGAACGAATTGAGCCGTAAGCAACGTAAACCATGGAAACAGCGTCGAGGCCGGATTGACTGGTTCAAGGGTGGTGATTGAGTGGGCAACCGCGCCATATTTCCATATAAACGAGTCTTCGGCATAACCAAGCGTCAACTGATAAAAATATACCGCGACATTTGCCAGCAGTAATATCAGGGTAATAAACGGAAAAGAGCGAGAGGGGATATTATCTTTAAGCGGGATCATCAGTATTTCCCCACGATTCTAAATTTAGCCGCGGTGCTTGCTACGTTGCCTTGATTATCGATAGCTTTGATACTGACTTCGTGTTCTCCATATTTTAACGGCTGATTGACCTGATAGGAAAATACGCCCGTAGTGATGTCATAATCGCCCGGCACCCACTTGTTATCGATAAATATCCCCAGCTGCGATTCGCGGCTGATTCCCGATAAATTATCGCTTATCTTACAGCTAATCAGAGGTTTTGATTCCCTTAAAATGGCGCCGTTCGAGGGAGTCAGTCCGGTTATAGACGGCGGTTTGTTATCCGCAATGAACGCAAATTCACCGCCGCCGCTTACGCTGCAACTGACTTTAGAATCAACTATGCCCGCTTTGTACGCCCATTGTGAACCCCGCCTGACATACAGCGACATGGTCTTGGGGTCTATTAAAAGTCTATCGATTGTCACGTATAATTTCGCGTTTCCATTAAATAGGAGTTGCTCGGGACCTATTTTAAAAGAATAAGAATACTTATCATGTGGGCACAACGACGATAGGCTGATTATCGTTTTTCCATAAAGGATTTTCTTTTCGATTTCGAGCCACACGGACGAATCAGGCGAGTAAATCGTGCCGCCGGAGTCGCAAAAATAAGTGATTTGCTCGCAATCAACGCTTGGAGATTTCGATTTTATGGGCTCTTTCCAACCACGCACATCAACCAAGCCCTGCCAGAGGTTTTCGTTGAAAACGTTTTTTTGGATAATGTTATTGAATAGGCAGCTGAAAGGGTGTTGAATACCTTGTTGGACATTTTTGAATTCCCAATAATCGGCGAACTGATTAATACGCTGTTTTTTTAGATCGGGATCAATAACCAGCCATGAAGAGAATTCACCGGTTTCGTTTACGACGCGGATTCGAAGCGTTCTATAATTAGCCATAACGGGCAACGTCAATAGATTAGTTTCCGCATCATATCGAAAACCGATTTTTTGGTATCCTCCGCTTAAAACGCGGCATATTTGGGCCTCTATGCTGGCGCCTTCTTGCGCGTTTTCAATCAATATATTCGTTTCTTTGGAATACTTGATAAATCGTTTTATTCCGGGCGTCGGAAGAGTCGCTTTCTTTACATATAAGCGGATTTTACTGGTATTGCCGTTAATATCAGACAAAGCTATCACGATTTTATGAACCGCATTATCGAGCTTATCGCCATCAATCAATCCATCAGGAAATCGATAGCCGCCATAAAACGTTTGCACGTCGTAAGGCTGGCAGTATAGTCTATA
Source organism: Candidatus Zixiibacteriota bacterium (assembly GCA_012517955.1). Taxonomy (GTDB): domain Bacteria; phylum Zixibacteria; class MSB-5A5; order UBA10806; family 4484-95; genus JAAYTW01. Next base: position 14,760 of record JAAYTW010000075.1, read on the forward strand.
GAAGACGGCGCGGTCATCATCAGAATCTCCCTTATCGCCGATAAGAGATTGCAGTTCATAATCGTTTACGTAGTATATTTGCGAGCCGGTAAGATAATTAAGGCTATCGCGGGCAAACGCGAATATCTCGAACCCATCCATAAACATTTTCGCGCTATAGATACCGTAACTGAAGCCTCCTTGCTGGTCATACGCATTCACGGCAAAAGCGGCCTGACCATAGACGGCCACGGTATCGACGACGCGATAATCGCCGTTCTTCCCAACAACCGGCAGGAACTCGAGGTCATGATAGTTATTTATCCCATATTCCAAAAAACGTTTTATCGCTAATTTCACCACGATTGGAGAGGTTTTATCGGGAAGATAGTAATATGATTTTTGAGGGTTTATGGGAATATTATCTTTATCGCGGATCTCCATATGCAAATGCGGGTAGCCGACTCCCGATTGACCGCTGATAGCAACAACATCCCCTTTACGAACGGGATACTGTCCCGGTTTGAATTCAATTTCCTGATAATATCTTCGTTGATTTATTTGTTGATTATAAACGAACCTGTCGATTTCCGGCGTAAAACTTTGCAAATGGCCATAGACTATAGTATTGCCATCATTGAGTTTAACATACATCGATTTGCCGTATCCCCAATAGCCGACCCGAACTTTGGAAATGTAGCCGTTTTCCACGGCATATACTTTAAAGCCGGTTTGGCCGCGGGTGCGGCAATCGATTCCGGCATGCCAGTGACCGGATCGGCAATCGCCGAACCGAGAAGACAGTTCAGGGTCGAGTCGTAGCGGCCAAAGATATTGTTGAGCAAAGAGTTGTGACACATCGGCCAGTGCCAAAAGCAACCCGAAAAGCAATTTTCCGATTAGACTTTTCATAATTCTATAATAACCCTAATTTTAAATAGCGGTCAAGCGATGAATTTATTTGATAAATGAAAATCTATTGATTATTTTGTAATGTTAATATTTAGGCATTGTTTGTCGATAAGATATCGACTTGAACAAATTAAAGGAGTTGGCCCCTTATGATGAAGACAATGCGGAATGCCGCGAAACCCATTTATCTGATTGTAATCCTGGCATTTGTTGGAACGATTATTTTCGCCTGGGGTATGGAATTTACCAGCAAAGGAAAACGGAACCCTAACATCGCTGGAATTATAAACGACCAGGAAATTTCCAACGAATATTATTATCGCGCCTATGAAAATAAATATCAGGAATTAATTAAAACAAGTCCCGAACCCACCGAAGACCAACTCGCCAAAATCCGGCAAGAGGCCTGGGATAATATAGTCAATGAGGTTCTTCTAGGTCAGCAGATTAGGGATAACAAAGTCGTGGTCACCGACGAAGAACTTGCCCAATATGTCGGTGTCGTTGCGCCGCCCGAATTCCAAAAAGTCCCCGATTTTCAAACCAACGGCCAATTCGATATGAGTAAATATCAGAAATATATCCAAGACTTGGCCAATTCATCGGACCCGCGCGCCGAACAGGCGTTGATGGCCATCGAACAATCGGTAAAATCGCAGGTATTGACATATAAACTGCAGGAACTAGTCACCGCCGGCGCCGTGGTGCCGTTATCGGCGGTTCAAGATGAATATATCACCCAGAACGAAAAGGTTCAGGTTAAATACCTTTTTATCTCCTCAGCCAATATTGACACATCCGACATAAAACCCACCGAAAATGAAATCAAAGCCAGATACGAAGCTGACAAAGAAAACAATTATAAAATCGACAAGACAGCCACCCTGCGCTACGTGCAAATCAATAAAGCACCTACCCAACTCGATGCCGATTCTGTTAAAAACGAGATTCTGAAAATCTATAATCGCGTTATCGGAGGAGAGGATTTTGCCGAAGTGGCGAAAGAGGTCAGTCAAGATAATTCGGCGGCTAACGGCGGCGATCTCGGATGGTTTGGTAAAGGCCGCATGGTCAAGCCATTCGAAGAAGCGGCCTTCAAGCTTAAAAATATCGGCGATATTTCTCAACCGGTGCAATCGACATTCGGCTGGCACATTATTAAGTTGACCGGGCGTAAAATGGAAAAAGACCCAAAAAATCCGACCGCCCCGCCATCGGAACAAATACAGGCCAGCCATATTCTGCTCAAAGTGATGATGTCGGAAAAATCACTGGCTATACATAAAGAGCAAGCGGAGAAAATTCGTCAAGCGGCGCTAAGCAACAATCTTGACCAAGCGGCCAAAGAGTTGGGGTTAACGGTACAGGAAACCAAACCATTCGCCGCGGGGGCCAGCATTCCAGGTTTCGGCAACAACCCTCGACTCAACAAGCTTGCGTTTGAAGGAAAAACAGGAGCAATCAGCGATGTTATCGAAACCAAGCAAGCCCTCTTTATCGCCACGCCCGGAGTCAAGAAACCCGCCGGATATCGGCCGCTTAATGAGGTCAAAGAGCAAATATCTCGTGTGCTTCGAAACGAAAAAATA
>JAAYTW010000076.1 GCA_012517955.1 Candidatus Zixiibacteriota bacterium
GAACCGAATTTGGCTAATGGCACGGCGGTAATATACCATAATTCGGCGTTTCTTGCGGCGAATATATCCCACAATTACCCCAACAACCAGCTTGAAACCGGCGATTATGATGTCTGGTTTTTAATCGACGCCGATGGACAAATAGAGGACTACGATGATTCATTGAACTGGCCGGTTACCGTAAACGACCAGTATTATATCCATAATTATCATCATGAGGACGGCTGGAATTCATATTTTGTTCTAATAGGCGATCCGACTTTCACACCTCTGGTCGGAGTCATGGGCACGATAACCTGTCCGAACTGGGTAAGCGGCGGCGGCTCAGTGTATGTGTTTTTATTTAACGGAAATCCCTTACAGGACACTCTTGCCAGGGAATTGAACTGGGTGGCACTTCCTCAACCAGGTCAATATCAAATACCAATCATGCCAAACATTGACTTTTACGCCGTTGGGTACTGGGATGCCGATAGTTCGGGTTCCGATGGCGGTCCAACAGCCGGCGATATGATTGGCGGGTATAGCCAGTCAGGAAATGTCGACAGTTTGATTTTACTTAATAGCGGACAATCGGGACAATCAGGAATAGATTTTGAACTAAATACGCCATACAGCCCGCGCTAAGCGATTCGTATAACATCGTAGATTAACAACCAGAAGGGTATTGACAATTCGTCGATACCCTTTTTTGTATATATAGCTTATTAATAATTTTCATTTTACAACTGCTTATAAATTTGTTATGATGGCGCGAATTGACAACCGAATCGAATCGCGGAGAATTTAAAATGTTGAAATCACAATACCCATTTTATCTTGGCAATAAACCTATACAGGGCGGCGCGGATTTACCCGTAACCAATAAATATACCGGCGAAATTGTGTCCCATGTCTATAAATCCGATAGAGCCACGGTCGAAAAAGCAATCGAACTGGCCACTGCCGCTGCCAAACCGATGCGCGAATTGCCATCGTATAAAAAGCAGGACATCTTATATCAGATAATCGATAAAATCGTCAAACGCCAAAACGAACTGGCGCTGGTGCTGGCAATCGAGGCCGGCAAGCCGATACGCGATTCGCGCGGCGAAATAATTCGGCTAATCGATACCTTTCGTATCGCCGCCGAGGAAGCTGTCCGTATCTACGGCGAAGTTATGCCGCTTGATATCTCCGCGCGCGCCGAGGGGTACCAGGCCCTCTGGAAACGGTTTCCGGTCGGTCCATGCAGCTTTATCACACCGTTTAATTTTCCGATGAATCTGGCGGCTCATAAAATCGCTCCGGCAATCGCGGCGGGCTGCCCATTTATACTCAAACCGGCATCCGCCACACCGATAAGTTCGATTATACTCGGCGAAATCATGGCCGATACGGCGCTTCCCGAAGGCGCATTCAGTATCCTGCCCTGTAGCCATCGCGACGCCGAACCGATGGTCACTGACGACCGAATCAAGCATCTGTCATTTACCGGCTCGCCTGATGTTGGCTGGGATATTAAAGCCCGTTGCGGCAAGAAAACAATCACGTTGGAACTGGGCGGTAACGCGGCCTGTATAGTCGATTCGGGCGCCGATATCGAATACGCGGTGAAACGGTTGATTATGGGAGCATTCTATCAATCGGGGCAAAGTTGTATCAGCGTGCAGAGAATTATTGTTCACGAGAAAATTTACGATAGGTTGAAAGCGCGGTTCGCCGAGGAGGCCGCCAAACTAAAATACGGAAATCCGCTCTCTGAAGATACATTCCTGGGACCGCTGATTTCGCTGGATGACGCCAAACGAGTCGAAAGCTGGGTTAATGAGGCGGTAGCGGCTGGGGCAAAGATAGTCACTGGCGGGCGCCGTCACGATGCCTGCTACGAAGCCACCATTTTAGAAAATGTCCGCCCCGATTTGAAAGTGAGCTGTGTGGAAGTGTTCGGGCCGGTTACCACGATTGAGCCATTCAGCGATTTCGCCAAAGCGGTCGCGATTGCCAACGACAGCCGGTACGGCCTTCAGGCTGGCGTGTTTACCGATAATCTCGACAGGGCGTTTTATGCTTACAACGAGCTTGAGGTGGGCGGGGTGGTTATCAATGATGTGCCATCGTTTAGGGTAGACAATATGCCCTATGGCGGCGTGAAAAATTCCGGTATCGGCCGGGAAGGGGTACGATACGCGATTGAGGCAATGACCGAGATGAAATTGATGGTGATGAATAATTTCGGGAAGAGGATTTAGAGAGAGTTGATGTCCGAGCAGGTTCTTGTGCGGTCAGGTCTCCGCAACTGACCGCGATTTTCGTCGCGCACGGAGACCCGGCGGCACGTAATATTCAGTTTGAAGATAATAACGCAACAAATGTTAAGGATACTACATGAATCAAAACGACCTTAACGCCAAACTTACCGATTTCGCCAAACTCTGGCTGGCTCATGATGGGCTCTGGTTTTTGGCAATCGAACAAAAATACGGGCTGGAAGCGGCTATCGAGATTGACCGGATGGCCTGGAGCGGATTCGCGCCTATCGAAGCCAAACGAATCATGAAACGGCTGAATATCGCGCCGGATGGCGGTCTCGAGGCCTTAGCCAAAGCTTTCCCGGAACGGATGTACGCTTTAATTAAC
>JAAYTW010000077.1 GCA_012517955.1 Candidatus Zixiibacteriota bacterium
CTTGCGGCCAAGAATATCGAAAATATCGATGTCGACTGCGGCTTGTTTTCGCATAGTATATCGGATAACTGTCAGCGTGTTAAAAGGATTAGGGTAGTTTTGATCAAGTTGAAAGTACCCAGGTTCAGCCATTGATTGATCATCGATATTAGTGACGGGACCGAATCTGGCAACAAATACCTCATTGCCGCCATTAAAAGTACTATCATAAGCATGAAATACGGGAAAATTTAAAGATGAAGTATAACCGGCAACCGTGGCATCACCGGTAGCATCAATGACTATACCTCTGCCTATATCATGACCTTGCACACCCAGATAAGTACTATAGCGCAAGGAATCTCCCGAAGGTAGAAATTGGGTCACAAATATATCATCGTTTCCATTAAGCGTGGAATCATAAGCATTTAGAACGGGGAGATTGGTTGAAAAGGTGTGACCGGTTACGTAAGCGCATCCGTAACTATCGACGGCTATACCCCAGCCTTCGTCGTCATAGTTGCCACCAAGATAAGTACTATAATCAAGTGAAATGGTATCCCAGCCGGTTATTTTCGTTACAAAAGCGTCAAGGTAATCCGAATTACGTGTTGGATTAAAAGCGTTGATAACAGGGAAATCATTCGAACCGGTAGAGCCGGTTACATAAGCATCGCCAACATCATCGACAGCAATCGCCAGGCTCTGTTCACTTGAGGATCCTCCCAAATAGGTACTGTAAATTAGGTCTGAGGCCGAAGGATTAAATTTTGAAATAAATATATCCCCAGGGCCGTTTAAGGTATATTGAAAGGCGTTTAAGATCGGTAAATCAGGTGACGATGTGAAGCCAGTGATATAGATATCGCTTGAGTCATTTAGGGCTACGCCGAAACTATAATCGGAACCGGTACCGCCAAAAAAAGTTGAAAATTCAGGCAGCCGCGTTTGAGATGTTAATCTTGTAATAAAAGCATCAACGCTTCCACCATTAAATACACTATCATAGGCATTATATGTCGGGAAATCTTGCGAAAGCGTGAATCCGGTTATTATTGCGTTCCCATCATTGTTAACCGCGATACCGCGGCCAATATCATAACCGAAACCCCCAAGATAGGTACTGTAAACCAATAAATTCCCCTCGGGAGAAATTTTCGCTGCGAAAGCATCAGAGGAACCCGCATAGCTTGAATCAAATCCATTTACAATCGGAAGATCGGCAGATGTCGTAATACCCGTAACATAAGCATACCCCTGGTGATCTATGGCAATTGCGTATCCGCTTTCATCGGCGTTGCCGCCAATAAAGGTGCTATACATTAGGGACTGACCGGAATTCGCCAGCTTTGAAATAAACACGTCCGTATTGGCGGCATAACCATGGCCAGGGTTTACAGATGGAAAATCGTAGGAGTTTGTTCCCCCCGTAATATACACATTGCCGGCGCCATCTACCGCAATCGCATAGCCATTATCATCTTGAAAGCCTCCTATGTATGTGCTGTAAAACAGTTCCGGATCTATATATACTGGATATTCAGGATTATAGTTGTCGATAGTAAAACTGAATGTTTTGGAGCCGACCAAAATATACCTTCCTGAAAGAAGAATTTTTTTTCCATTTATTTCCTGATATACTTGCGGAATCCTTTCTGATACGGGGCCAAATTCAGTCCAGGCTTGAAGGTCACCCGAATTTGAAATAGCCAGTTTTTTAACTCCTTTGTATCTAATTCGTATCTGAGAAATATCCGCTCCGGGCGCGACTACAAAATCATATTTCATGCTTTTAATATCGCCGTGATATTTCAAATCGATTCCAGGCCAGAGGTTTTTATAAGTGATTGAGGCATAATTGGAGACGCCTATTTGCCAGCTTGATTGTTCATTTCCGTAGAAATAATTGTAGTAATAAGGAAGCGGATTTTCACCAATAACATCTGGATTGCTAATAGCCCCAACAAAAATCGCTTTGATTAACATCGTTTCCTGTTCATGATTGAGGTGGTCGTTTTTACCTCGCCAGGAAATTAATTCAGGCTCTGTTTGCTTTTCCCCTCGGTTCGTATTTCTAACAAACTGGCAAGCGACCTCATTTGCTGCAAAATAAAAAGTAACTCCAGGCAACTCCGCCCTGAAAAGGAAGTTGTTGTTCCATTGCCCCTGATTTTGCGTAAAACATAATGTTTTGGTAACCAAGTTATAATGATTTAGTGACAGGTTGTCAGGATGATTGAAAAATGATTGCCCATAAGCCGGCAACGATAAACAAATCATTATGGCTATTACTCGGACTACATTTTTCATAAATTTCTCCTTACTTAAGATGTATCAGCCCTCTGTTTACTCCTCATCTATTTTAATTATCGCCAAGAATAACAACCTTTTAAAAAATGCGGAAAACCGTGTCCTATATTTAGTTGAAATTTAAAGGCCAACGTCTTCCGATGTCAAGGTCAATCGTTATTTTAACTTTACAAGTTTTCATTTATAAGCAGCGGCTCCTTTCGTCGATGGCATCTTGGCTCCATTTTTATGAGCTGGAATTGTGGGCGGCAGGTTTCCGCACCTGACCCAGATACGAGAGAATTAACGAAAGGCCACCCGACGCCACATGTAATGTCATGCTGAACTTGATTCAGCATCCAGGATTATATCCCGTAGGTCGGCGTTTCGACACTGTCGCAGATGGTGGAGAAACCCGACAAACATAATCATTTGCATAAGAGCATATCGCATATGCCACGTATTCTTCAGGTAAAGGAACCCACCGCAGAGCGGTGGGGCACCCGCCAAGCTGCGGGTTACCAGTTGGAGCGTTCGATTAGAAAAATCCATTACATAACCCCCGCCCATATTAAATAGTTTTTCAAGTTTATTTTTTTTCTATAAATGTAAGGTCGGCCATTTTATTTATTATCCCGAGTTTGTCGGGTTTCTCCCCTTCGGTACGAAACGCCGACCTACTCCTAATCGGTTTTAGGATAGAACGCATCAAAAAGATTTAAATACTTGCCAAACTTCTCTTTTGATATATCAAATTGGTCTCCAAAAAAATTTAATAATTCATTTTCTTCTATAATCGCTACTTTTTTATCTTTGTCACTAAAATTTGGTTTTTCTAAAACATTTTTTATATAAATAAGTTTGTTACCTTTTTGATATAAATCGTTCAAATATTCTTTAATATCATTGTCAAATAGAAATTCCTTGTCCCTTGAATCATAAATGAATTTATTCAAATCGCTTCTAGTCAAACCTCCATTTGATACTATCGTTGCCACTAAACTCATAGCAGATAAAAATACTTGATATCTTTTATCAAATAACCCAATACGAAGCTGTAATTCCTGCAATTTAAGTTGGGATTTTTGAATATCTCGCTGCGATTTTTGGATTCTTATTTGATAGACGACAATAACAATACCAACTATAGTTAAAATTACATATGAGATTGAATTGAACCATCCCATTTATTACCTCCCATTTTCTTTGAAATAAAGCAGTATCCCAGGGCTCCTGCCCTCCAAAATTCTCCTACCCCTCCGGGAAACCATGATAGATATCCACCATCTCGTAACGGGCGTAGTCTTTTACGAATGCCAGGTTCACGATACCGGTGGGGCCGTTGCGCTGTTTGCCGATTATAATTTCCGCCTCTGTCCCAAGATGCCCTTCATCA
>JAAYTW010000013.1 GCA_012517955.1 Candidatus Zixiibacteriota bacterium
GCCGCCGCTTTCGCAGGCCCCGAAAATACTACAGATATCTGGGTATGATTGTGATTAAATTTACCGGCAGATTATGCCGCGGTAGCGTAATTGGCCATTTACTATGTGGATTTAAATCGGGAGTGAATAAACAGAACGGAAGCCTGAATTTTACCGCAATATCCGCCCGCACCACAGCAAAGCCGGTTGAACCGATTTGAAATAGGCCACCAGATACGTGATGTCCGACCCGCGAAATTCGCAGTTACCGTTGACATCCCCGGCCGCGTATAAATACGCGCCAGTTGAATCATTATAACACGAATCGGGCGGCCTCTCCCCCGCGCCTTTGAAATAGCGTACGCCATAGGTGACATCGCCCCCCAGCACCAGGCCATCGCCGTTGATATCTCCCGGTGTAAACGGACATGGGGATTCGGCGATTCGTACCACCGCCATCTCGCGGTTGGAATAATCCGACCACTGCCCTTCCGAATCGCGGGCCCTGACCAGGAAATAATAATCGCCATCGACATAGCCATCGATATGATACTGGTTGGCAAAAAGCGAATCTGATAAGACAGTGGTATATTCGAATTTAACCGCTGGCCAGAAATCCTCGATATATATCCCTTCACGGACAACGGCGCCATCGGTGATATATTCAATGCGGAATAACACCATCTGCCCGGCGAATGAATCGAGCGGGAACTCGGCGACAATCCAGTCGCCTGAAACGCCGGTGATACCATTGCCGAGATTGGCTCCGTTGGGGTCCTCGTTGGTGGTGATATTTCCGGGGATACTCGTAAAAGACTTCCCGTTATCCGTAGAAACTTGGAAATAGGCGTAATCGTAATCCGATTCGATATTGTACCAGGCCCAAAATCTTGCCGTTTCGGATTCGGGCACCTCGTAAAGTTCGCTTGTCGTAACCGTAGCGGTATAGCTGTCCCCCATACCGGAGTATAGCGATTGCACGCCGGACAAGCGTCTATCGAGATTGAGCGAGAACCCATCCATCGGCCATTCCGGTCCATGGTCTTCGAATTCTTCGGTGTATATCTGCAGGCCGGTTTTTTGCACCAGTTCGAAACTGGTTGCCGGATTGGATGCGTCTTCATGAACCCAGCTGACCGTGAAGCTGTCGGTGGTTATCGTGTCGGTAAATTCGGCCAATATCGGCGTTGCCGGTGGAAGGATGCCTTCCACATGGCCGGCCAGACCGCAAAGGAACATGCCGACCGGCATCATCATCGAATTATAGTAGGGAATCCGCGAGGCGGGCGGCCAGAACCCATCGGCATCGGTGCCGAGTTCGATTGTGCCGCAGTAGATACGCGGTTTGGAGATGATATCCCCCCATTGCCAATCGTTCGATTCGCCATTTACGAAATAGAGCAACTCCCAAGCTCGACCATGAGTAAACGGTCCGAATGCCTGAAGCGAATCGCCGATTGCGCGCTGGACTGATAGTTGCGGATAATCGGTTATTCCATAGCCGAATGGATACAGGTAGTAATTCCCACAGGTATGAAGGTTCATTATGTAATTGAAATTATGCGATACGATGAATTGACGTAAAAAGCTCGTTTCCAGTTCGGAAAAGGCGCCTGGACCTCTGTATGTATCCGATGATGGGGTAGGCGATGAACCATAATTATCATAGCCCCACATATAGCCCCAGTTACGATTTAAATCGACCGGGCCCGGTGAAACGCGACGGTTTTTACGCCACATACCGCCGCCGGAGGGATAATTCAAGCGATTGTATTCGTAGCCATCGGGATTAACAACCGGCACAAACCAGATTTCGCGGTTGTTAACGATATTTGTCACATTCGAGTCGGTGCCATAATTCTGACAGAGATATCCGGCGAATGCCATCAGCCACTCCATCGCCATAGGTTCTCGCGCGTGGATAAGCGAATTGAAAAATATCTCCGGTTCGTCTTCATCGACACCATAGTTATCGGATATTTTAAACGCCCAGAGCGCCCTGCCCTCAAGTGTGAACCCAATAGAATCCCGGGCTGAACAAATATCGGGATAGAGGCTGTGAAGCGAGTCGATTACCGCGACTATTTCCGCGAAAGTAAGATATCCCCCCATCGTCGTTGCGACCGGGTTGCGGCTGGCATAATAGGCAGGAAGATTATCGTGGACTATCTCGCAGGAGTAACCGCTGGCTAAAAGTTCCATGAGCTGTTCTTTCGTAATAATCACCTGTGCCTGGCGGTTGTTGATTTTAACGACATCCAAGTCTTTGACTATCAAATCGTTATATAGTTGTTTGGTGTCGTAGCGTAGGTTTACCAACATCGGCGGACTATCAGCAATCGAATGTGCTGAAAGGAGTAGGATTAGGATAATCCCAGCCGGAATCATGAAAATGGGGCGATTTGTCACTTGCTCCTCCGGTTACTACCCATTTTATCGGGTTTTACGAAGAATCCTGTAAAATTAATGATACCCAAAAACCGGTTTTTGTCAAGGGGCAAAGATACAAAGACTTGGAGTTTCAACAGATTGGATTTAATTAATATAGAGCATCAGGGTTAACATCTTATCAAATTTAATTGTCGCCCAATTCTATCGGGCGTCGCTATAAATAAAGGGTATTATTGACAGCGTTAAAAAAGCAGAGCAGCGCCTGGAGACGCTACCGGCAACTGTCAGGTACAGGCTGACGATATCACTCGTCTAGTGGCCTATTTCAAGGGCTTGGCCGCGTTGGGCTATTGTCCCTGGACTCCGCCACGAACCAGATAAATAAATTACAGCTTAAACAATAAAGGCGAGATGAATTTAATCCCGCCTTTATTGTTTCTCTATTAATAATAGTCACTTAGTTACGTAATCCAAAACGCCGCGCTTACCGCGTTCTTTCTCGATCTGGAGCATCATCCGCAAACCGGATGCATATACATCATCGCCGGCCAATAGTATGCGTTGCTGTTCCTGTAGACCGAGATGTCCCAGGAAATGATAGGCGACCCATTGGGCAAACCCCTCGTTTTCTTCAAGCGAGCGTTCGCTTTTGGCATTTTCGGACATCCATGCATGCGCGATCTCGTGGGCTAGAACCTGATAGAGGTCATTGCGGCGAAGACCATAGAGCACGTAGATATCGAACTTGTCCCCCTTGCGATAAAACAGGCCGTTTAAATCGCCGGATATGCCGTGTGATTTTTCTTTTATAAAATCCTGGCCTATAAGTGTGTAGTTTATTTTATGTGAGATATTCATACCCAGATAATCCGACAGGTAATTCAAGGTTTGGATTTTTATCGCCGAAATCTGATCCGCCCTGAACAATCC
>JAAYTW010000078.1 GCA_012517955.1 Candidatus Zixiibacteriota bacterium
GACCGCTTATAATACTTTGACATATCGCCCGCCTCTGATATATTTGAGGGTGGAGAAAAGCAATGATTGATACGCACGCGCATCTGGATTTTTCGCAGTACGACACCGATCGCGAACAGGTTATCGAGGAATGCCGCCGAAACGGCGTTCAATTTATAATCAATATCGGGGTTGATTTTCAAACTTCGAAAGCCAGTGTCGACCTGGCCGAAAAATACGATTTTATCTATGCGTCCGTCGGGTATCATCCGCACGATGCCAAAGCCATGACCGATTCAATATTTGAGGAAATCGCCCAACTGGCGACTCATCCTAAAGTAGTGGCTATCGGCGAAATCGGCCTCGATTATTATCGCGATATGTCGCCACGAGATATCCAGAAAGCCGCCTTTATCCGGCAATTACAATTGGCCGAACGACTGAAAAAACCAGTAGTGTTGCATATCCGCCAGGCGATGGAACCAGCCTTTGAAATATTGCGCCGGCATCCCGGTAATTATGGCGTGTTGCACGCATTCCCGGGAAATGCCAAAGAAGCCGCCGAGGGGGTGAGGATGGGCTACCTAATCGCGTTCGGCGGTCCGATAACCTATCCTAACTCGCAAGGACCGCAAGTGGCGGCATCGCTGTCACTATCGAAAATCGTAACGGAAACTGATTGCCCTTATCTCACGCCGCAGCAATTCCGAGGCAAGCGCAATCGACCGGACTATGTGCGATTCGTCATAGATAAACTTACGGAACTGTTTCCCCGCTATTCCCGGGATGATATCGTTAGGATAACATCCAAAAACGCTGCCCGTCTGTTCAATCTTCCGGTTGATGATTCTCCCGAATTGGCTTATATGATAGGCAAAAGTTTATATCTTAACCTCACCAGCCGTTGCACCAACAATTGCTATTTCTGTCCCCGCAACAGCGGATTCCATGTGGCGGGCCATAATTTGCGTTTGAATCAAGAGCCACAAGAAAAGGATATCCTGACTGCTGTCGAAAGATATTCAGGCTATAATGAAATCGTTTTCTGCGGAATCGGCGAACCGACATTGAGAGCCGATTTAATGATTTCATTGGCTGCCGAACTCAAGTCAAAAAAGCTGCCGATTCGTCTCAATACCAATGGCCAGGGAAACCTAATCGCCAAGGCGGACTTACCGTCCAAAATGCGCGGCTTAATCGATTTTGTCAGTATCAGCTTGAACGCTCAAGATGAAACGACTTATGTCAAGATTTGTCGGCCGCAATTCGGCGCTAAGGTTTTTCCAGAAATATTGAAGTTCGCGAAAGATTGTAAAGAATACGGGATTGTTACTATTTTCAGCGTGGTAGATGTGCCGGAAATTGATATCGATGCTTGCAAAAAAATCGCCGACAAAATGGGTATCCCCCTGCGGATTAGGGAATATGCGTCCGATTAGACCAAAGCGGGAATACGGTCAGCATTTCTTGACGAACAGGGCCCTGGCCGAAAAAATCGCGGCTGCCAGCGAACCCAAACCGACAGATAATTTCATCGAAATCGGCCCGGGCAAAGGTATTCTGACCGAAGCGTTGATTGGCAAAGCCGGATTCATACTGGCATGCGAATTGGATAGACGACTCGGGGAGATATTAAGAGAGCATTATCGCGATTATGATAATATCTCGATTATGACGGCCGATTTTCTGGATTTTAATCCTGATACGTTGAGTTCCAACGTGAAAATCATAGGAAATATCCCTTATAATATAACGACTTCGATATTGGAAAAACTCGCCGGATTCAGCGCGAAAATTGACCTGGCCATCCTAACCGTTCAAAAAGAAGTCGCCGATAAACTTACAGCCGTTCCCGGCGAATCCGACTACGGAAAATTAACCGTGCTAATCTGGTCGGCGTTCGAGACTACTCAGCTTTTTTCGGTACCGCGCAGAGCGTTTTCTCCGCCGCCAAATGTATTTTCGAAAGTGGTAAGGCTTAAGCCTGTCGATCGCGGAATTGTCGATAAGGCCGGTTTTGCCGATTTTATCTCTGGATGTTTCAGCCGGAAAAATCGTTCTCTAATAAATTGCATGCGGTGCGGTTTTGGCTGGTCTAAAGAAAAATGCGAAAATCTACTTAATAAGGCGGGATTGAATTTAAAAATAAGGCCCAGGGAAATTACCACTAATCAGTATCTGGAGTTATTCCGGTTATGGCAGGCATCCCGGTAAAAACCTGTTTCGGTTTGTTGATTACTGCTTTGATGGCGATAAAGCTTTCGGCACAGAATCCGCCGGGATTGAATTTCAATTATTCGCAGAATAATAATACTTATGTCTGGGAGAACAGTTATAACAAGATAATCAATATAGGCGAATATTATTCTGAACTCAATTTAAATACCGAATCTACTTTGATGAAAAAACCCTATAAGCGTTGGCAGGAGACCCTTGCCGCCGATTATCGCGGCAACTATAAAATCAAAGATTGGTTATCGCTTGTCCCGTTTATCAACCATACCCGCAATACCCTGCAAAATCGTTTGGTATATTCATCCGAGGCCAAAATATCTTCTGCTTATACCGGCTATAAATACCTTGAGGTATCTCCGTTTATCGGCAATAAAGGGCTTCAACGAAAAGGGGAAGGAACCGAACGCTCCAATTGGGGATTCGGTTATGGCGCCGAAGTCAATTCGCGGAATTTAGAAATTTATGGCAACGCGCTGACAGCCTCCCTTTCATATGAGACGTATGATATACAGTACATACCCTATAGCGATTTTCGCGCCGAACTCGGCGGTTTTCGCCGGTGGGGCTATGGTGACAGCCTAAAATGGAATATATATGATTGGGAAACTTCCAAAAAATATTATTCGGCGACCGGTTCGGGCGAGAAAATAATGCGCCAGGTTAAAGTTGAACGGGCGGCCGATTATTTAGCCCGTATCACTTTACCCGGGAAATATGTCGCCCGCCTGAGCGCTAACCTACTTCGCACCAGCTATTACTATAATCCATTGACAACCGTATCGTCGATTTCAGAATTCAACAATTATACTCAGAGCGAAACCTATACTATCCAGATAGAAAAGGTGTTATTTAATCGCTTGAAATTATCCTCCGGATACCGCTGGTACACAGATAAGCAGGATTTTCGTGGAAGCTATTTGGATTTATGGTCTGAGCTGGGAGAACTGTCTATAAAAGCGGCTTTGACAATCGCCCCTAATGATACGCTCAACGGTGATTGTATTATTGGAGTAACCTCCTATTATGGACTTCACGACCCGGCGGCCGATGAACGCGACATGCAAACTCAAATATACACCGGCCGCTTCAAGCACGTTTTTAATCAATATCTCTGGGGCGAGTTGAAAGGGATATTCAGCGATTTCCATCAGATTTATATTCGTTCCGTTAATTCGGCCAGCAACAACCAGAATCAAACCTACCTGGTAAACTCGACTTTTGGCTGGGATTTATTCGACGCTTTCAGTCTTATTCAGAGCTGGGAAATCCAAGCCAATTATATCACCTATGATTATGACCGCCAAACGATAAATACCCGCAATCAAATATTCCGCCGGAGTTCATCCAACACGAAACTGACATGGCGCATAAGTCCGGCCTTTACTTTTATATCGGGTTATATGTATCGTTATGAGGATTATGGCAAATTATACTGGAATGAAAACAACTGGCAGCAAGCGACCGGCTGGGATAGACGATATCACCGAATCGAATTGAAAGCGGATTATAAGTTAATGAAAATATTCTATTTTGAACCTACTCATATCTGGGAATTGAGAAAAGAATATAATCATTCATTCGTCGATGACAGGGTCATTCGTCAGCGAAAAAACCGCGATTTGAAAATGACCACCGGTCTTGGGTTTACCTGGAACCTGGCCGATTCGGGATATATTACCTTAAGTTACAACCGGCGGGATTGGGAATCATCGAATATCGCCGACAATATCAGCGAGTTTATCAATATATCGGTGAGGTATCTGTTTTGAAAAAAACGACCATTGTTTTCATGATACCGTTTTTGATTGTCTGCGGGTGCCTAAAAAATCCTTTTGCCACACGCCATAGCGAATCGCCGGCGGGGGTTACCGGCACGTGGGAGACCCCCGCGTCCCCCGAAACCGCTATCCGAAACTTGCTCTACGCTTGTAACGAAAAAATAGTCCAAAATTATCAATCATGTCTGGCCGACGATTTCGTGTTTTCGGCCCCGGAGGATTCAATTCGGGCCGAAAGCCAGGGCTCAGGGTATCTATACTATAACTGGGATAAAAATACCGAAATTTTAACGGCGCAGAATTTGTTTTCGACATTTGGTTCCACCGGCTATCAACTGCTTCTCTCGATGTTGGAATCTGCCAGCAACCCCGATAGTATCGGCGACACAATCGCGGTGATTTATCGAGAGTATGTTATCAGGATAATCGTCGCTGATTCAGTCGGAATCGATACCACGAATGCCAGAGGATTAGCGACTTTCCGTTTGAATCAAGCCCAATTCGGTTTCTGGAATATCTATTTCTGGCGGGATTTGCCCGATACCGTGGGCGGGTATGACTGGGGGCAATTGAAAGCGATGTATCGGCAATGATTAAAAAACGGATTTCGATAATTATCGCTATGGCGATTGCTGTCGTGGTTATTCTATTAAACGGCTCATGTTTTAATCCATTCGCGCCGACCCAGGCCGAATCGCGGTTTTTGGCGCCTATCCTGCCGCAAAACGATGCCGATGATTCAACAGCGGCCGCAAATACGCTGGCCAATTTTAAATATGCCTATGAAAATAATGATATCGATGTGTACGAAAACTGTTTGGATGCCGATTTCGTTTTTATTTATATTGACCAGGATAGGTACGGCCAAATCGAAAGGATTGAAGTTCCCCGGGATGGCATTTCGGGAGATTTGAACAGGACTCGGCGTCTTTTTGAAATATTCGACGAAATTCGCCTCGATACCTGGATACTTTATCGCGAGATACCCGAACCGCCATCAAATCCGGAACATCCGGACGAAACCTGGGAAAAATGGAACGCTAATTTTCACCTATCCCTGCGCGATATAAGCGGCGATTACAATTATGCCCAATTCGAGGCTAATGGCTGGGCGGTTTTTAAATTGAGAAGATCTCGCGATGGCAACATGCGGATAAGGATTTGGGACGACCAATCGCTTTCCTATTAGATTATGACTAAATGGATAGGACGAAGTAAACGCGCCGACCGGGTGAGCTGGATAAAGTACCTGATATGGATAATTGTACCGGTCGCCGTGTTTTTAATCGTGTTTTTTTTAAAAGATACAATTGGCGATAGTTCAAAATCGCTGTTTTCGGCGAAAAGAAATATCGCTACGTCCCCCGTTTCTCTCCCGCAATTGAATGTGGATTCTTTGTTATATTCGATATTGACAGGGTTGAGATTGGATTCGTGTCAGCTCGTGGCAGGGTATA
>JAAYTW010000079.1 GCA_012517955.1 Candidatus Zixiibacteriota bacterium
CGAAAAGGCAAAAGGCGCGGCTTTGAAATCGCAGGAAGGCAGTCGGTTGGCGGAAGATACAGCGCGCGGAATGGATGAAATCGTCAATTCGACCAGCACCACGGCGAAAAATGTCGAAGGGCTTGCCGAGAAGGCGACTGCAATTGGCGAAATTATCAAGGTCATCGATGATATCGCCGACCAAACCAATTTGCTGGCTTTAAATGCGGCCATCGAAGCCGCCCGGGCCGGAGAGCAAGGCAGAGGATTCGCTGTCGTGGCCGATGAGGTCCGCAAGCTGGCCGAACGCACAACCAAAGCGACTAAAGAAGTCGCTGAAACGATAAAAGGAATCCAAGCCGATGTGAATGGCGCCAATAATCAAATGGCGGATGCTCAAAAATATGTTTTGGCCGGTAAAGAGCTTGTCGAAAAGACAAATGCTTCCCTGACCGAGATTTTCGGCGCAGTCGAAACAGTTCAAGAGATGATGCGGCAGCTGGCTACAGCATCCGAGGAACAATCAGCGGCGGCGGAACAGATTTCCAAGAGCATTGAGAATGTCAATAGAATCACCAAAGAATCAGCGGCGGGAACCGAACAAGCAGCGACGGCCGCAGAGCAGTTAAATCGTCAGGCTGAAGAACTTCGCAAGCTGGTCGGCGGATTCAAGCTTCGCAGAAAAGAATTAGTGGGGGTTTAAGATGGCGGACAATGTGAAACAAACCCAAAAGGACGATCTCGAACAAATGGTAACGTTCAACCTGGGACATGAAGTCTTCGGCGTGAATATACTTCAAGTTCAGGAGATCAACCGGATGGTGGAAATCACGGCTGTCCCGCATACCGAGAATTATGTCGAGGGGATAATCAATTTACGCGGGAAGGTGATACCGATAATCGACTTGCGTAAAAAATTTGGATTGGAAACGAAGGAACACGACAACCATACCAGAATAATCGTAGTGGATGTTGGGGGGGAAACGGTTGGTTTAGTCGTGGACGGGGTCTCTGAGGTATTGCGGGTACCCGCGGGTTCATTGGAAGAAGCCCCTAAACTGGTAACAGGCGGGGGGCATGCCGGAGCGGATTATATCAGGAGCGTGGCCAAGTTAGACGACCGCCTTCTGATTTATCTGGATTTAGATAAGATAATCTCTTCGAGCGTGTTACCGTCGAATACCTAAACCGTGATAACACTTTCCGCTATCGGCCCCGCAGTCAAATAGCTGCGGGGCTTATAATTTATTGACCTGTCATAAGCTACTTTAAAACACGCGACCTTAGATATCGCCTTGATATATGCTTTTTAATATAAAGGAACTCCAATTTTCCATTATGTTTCACTTTTTTTAGGGGAAGCAACGTTTTTCGGGTCGATTTTTGGAATTAACTGATACGTTGACGAAAATTAAAGTGAACGACTTCGGAAAAAACCAATGTGTCAATAATCGAGATGGAGGAATTTTATGGCAATCCGCAGAATCGCAGTGCTGACGTTGATGGTGATTTTTTCGGCCATCATGACATCGCAGGCCTTGGGGCAGGACTTAGTCGATGTGCTTCTAAGCCTTGAAAAAATCAACAAGCGGCTCAGCCAGCTTGAATCGACTCAAAAACAGGACATCCAGAAGTTAGAGAAGCAAATCGCCTCGGCTGAACCAGTTGGCGGAGGCGGATCGAATCAGGCTGCGCTAACCGGCGCTATTGACGATTTACGGGCTCAGCTAAACCAGCTTCAGCAAGCGATGGGCAATTATCAGACACTGGATCAATCGTTGGCGGCGCTTTCCGGGCGGTTTGACAGCATGGAAAAACAACTTGCCGAGGTAAGGAGCGCGCCTAACCCCACCAGCAGTTCGATGATTCCGCCGGATTTAGTTGCTGAATTAAGGAACCTGACCAGTGAAGTTAAAACGGCGATAAATAAACCGACGGCTCCGCCGACCGCGCCAACAGCCGCGGATAATAAGAACGCACTATCAAAATATGACATCAAAATATATGGCTTCGTCAAATTAGAGGCCATCAGAGATAATACTGAAGTAGTCAAGGGGGATTGGCTTCTTTACGCCAACAAAGGGGGCACACCGCAATCCAAGCAGGAAGTATTCACGATGAATGCCAGGCATTCGCGAATCGGCTTGAAAATGGCAGGACCGACAATTGGAACTAATGGCAAGAGCAACGCTCTGGTGGAGGTTGACTTTGCCGGCGGATTCCCCAATTCCTCGACGGCCGCCAGACAGCCGAATATTAGAATGCGTAATACCTGGGTGGAGATGGTTTTCCCAAAATGGGAAGTTCGTTTTGGCCAGGATTGGGCATTAACATCGGGACCTTTCCCGAATACGGCCAGTTTCGTGGTTCTGGCCTGTGCCGGCAACCTGTGGATGAATTATCCGCAAATCGCTTTTACTCTTAAAGAAAAACCGATGAAATTCTCTTTGAGTATCAATAGGCCGATGGCGGGGGATTTAAAATATGAAGAATACTCGGCCGGCGATTTGGATCCTGTTGATAACGGCGAAAAGACCGCGATGCCATGGCTGATGGGACGCAGTTGGTTGACATTAGGCAAGGTCACCGCCTCTGTATCGGGTCATTATGGCACCAAGAAAATCAACGATTTGGCGGCGCACGGCCATATTGTAGAAACCTACTCGGCTAATGCCGATGTGATATTCAAAATCGGCAAGTTCGGTTTCACGGGTCGCGGATTCTATGGTGAGAATCTCAACAGTTTCCTGGGCGGAATCAACCAGGGTTACACCACAGATTCTACTTCGGTGGAAAATATCGCAGCGGGCGGCGGCTGGGCTCAACTGATGTACGATTTCAGCGATTCCTGGGCGGCGACTCTGGGGGGCGGCCTTGATGACCCTAAAAACAGCGATTTGAAAACCGGTATGCGTGCGCGCAATGAAATTGTTTACGCCAATGTAAGCTATAAAATCCAGAAG
>JAAYTW010000005.1 GCA_012517955.1 Candidatus Zixiibacteriota bacterium
ATTGTCGTCATTTACGCTATTCCACAAAAAATCACAAATTGAACATGTATTCGCATACAGCTCGCGTAACTGATTATTATAGTATTAACGACTATTATAATCTCAAATCTATCTTGGGTACTTTATGTGTTTCTCCGACCGAATCAAGTATATTATGGCCTATTCTTGATGATAAAATAAATAACAATATGTCAATTTACCACCCCATGAATATTGATAGAGACGTCAATTTGATTGATACTCGAATTATATTTATCAAATCGAACGGTCGAATCAATAAATCGGTTTTACGATAGAATCCTTTATGACTTATTTCTGGATTATGTTCTAATGGATAAATCGCAGGATATCGACTTTGGTCTGTCCGGCCAAAAATACAAACGGTCCGGAAACGCAGATATCATGGCAATTATCGCTGTTCATAAATTGGTTGATTGTAGTCATTGCGGCGCCTGATTTGTAATCCAATACCATCGCGCCGCCGCTGGATGTCCCCAATGATACGAACACCACCGATTCGTTGGCGAAAACGCCTGTTATGCCGTAAGGAGTCGTTATCCTCGATATAAATTTTAGCGTATCGGGATCGGATATCGACAGCTTTATCAGCTCCGCCGATGTGCCGATAAACACAAATGTATCAATTATCGCCACGCATTGGCCTAATCCGTTGATTCCGGTATAGCGGCTTCTTACCACCGGACCGGAAGAATTGCTTACGTCTATAAGACTCGCTCCCGAATTGTCTATTGCCGCCACCAGCGAACCAAACGCGTCCACATCATTGGCCACCCCTCCGGTCATCGCCACGGTTGCCAACTGGGTGATAGTGCCGCCGTTTACCGATGCTATCTGAACCGCATCGTTATCCGCAATATACAAACGATTCTCGATTGCTTTAACGTTCCAGCTGATTCCGGGAGTATTTAGCGCTCCGGCGCCACGTATCGAGCTGGGATTCGTTACATCGTATCGCTTCACGCCTTCATCGCCGAAAGCAACGATCAGGTAGGGGTATTCGCTATCTAACCCCTTTGCCTGACCCGGCGATGAAATCGTGAATTCCGGCGAAGTGAATGCTGGAGATACCACATTCACACCCAATACCGCATTACTGCCGGTCGCGATATACAGATGGCCCCCCTCCGAGGCCACCCGTAAAGCAGGCGCGGCGGTCGCGTATGATGCCAGATACTCCAGCGTATCGGGCATGTAGTTAAATGCCGTATAAATTGTTTCGGCGGAGCTCCAATAAATCGTACTGTTAAAAATCACTTTTACCATCAGGCGAAGATATGAATTATCAGGATACTGATTAGCCCGTAGCAAGAACGTAAATATTCTGGTCGGCACACCGATAATTGTGTCCTGGCTTGTGCTGTCATATCCAACCGAATCGTCGTTGACGAAAAACGCTACATAGGGAAAAGTGTAAGCCGCCGCCTGCCGAGCAACGAGCCTAATCGAATCTCTGACAACCGTACCCGACAGCGGTTTAACAATCGCCAGCGGCCCGCCCGGAATAACAACTCGTACGCTCACCGTATCGGAGTGATGGTTTTCGCTTCCATAGCCGAAAACCTGCAACACATGACGTGAATTATGGAAATAATTGCCGGTGTACCATCTGTAATAAAACGGGAATGTCGAATCGGTACCTACGGAATCGCCATCGATATAAAAATCGACCCTGTCAAAAGTATATTTATCTCCGATTGCCGTCTTAATTTCCACCGTATCGGAAACATCAGCGTTCGGCGATGGATAAGAGATGGCGATTGGCACATAGTTGGGCCCCGATGTGTTTGAATCGCAGGCCAACCAAACACAAGCAAAATACAGTAAAATTACCAATATCCTGTTCACGCCATTTATTGTATCGGATAATCGCTTAAAATTTCAAGATATTATTAATATTCTTCTATAAATATTTTTGATAAATGGCAATATCGAATTTCGGACATTTCGTTTGGCAAAAGGCCGTAGTAATTGTATAATCGGCCGATGGCTGAACTTGAGGTAAAATCCATTACCAAAAAATTCGGCGATTCGCGTCCGGTTTTGGAATCAATCAGTTTTCGGGTGGCCAAAGGGGAATTTCTCGTGATTCTCGGACCATCAGGTTGCGGCAAGACCACTCTTCTGCGTATCATCGCCGGCCTGGAAACCGCCGATTCCGGTCAAATAATAATCGATAATAAAGATATAACCCTGTTGGAACCCAAAGACCGCGATATCGCTATGGTATTTCAAAACTATGCGCTCTATCCACATATGACCGTGTTCGAAAATCTGGCGTTCGCATTAAGAATCCGCAAATTGCCTCAATCCGAAATCAGGACCAGAGTCGAAACCACCGCCAATTTAATAGGACTTTCCGAATATTTAAAACGCAAGCCGAAACAACTATCGGGCGGGCAACGGCAACGAGTGGCTCTGGGCCGCGCAATCATCCGGCAACCGTCGTTATATTTATTCGATGAGCCCCTATCAAACCTCGATGCTGAACTGCGGATGAAAATGCGCTCCGAATTGTTGTCGCTTCACCGAAGAGTAAGCGGAACATCGCTGTACGTGACTCACGATCAAGTGGAAGCCCTAAGCCTGGCCGATAGAATCGTAATCCTAAACGGCGGCAAGCAAATCGGGCCCGAAAAACCGCGCGTGCTATACGATACGCCGCCGGATACTTTCGTAGCGGGCTTTCTCGGTAACCCCGGGATGAACCTTATTGATAGCGCCGTTGACAGTTCCGGAAAGCGGATTGTTATCGAAAGCGGTTCATCCTTTCCTTTGCCAATCCAGTTTGCTCCGGATTCAGAGATCGTTTTCGGCTTTCGGCCGGAACACTGCCGGATATCGGACAGTGGAATAATCCCCGCGAAAGTTGTCAGCTATGAAGATTCGGGCAAAGAATATATTGTTGAGCTTGTCAACGACAAATTCGGAAAATTGCTCTGTCTTTCGAAAATCAAGCCCGATGTTGGGTCTGTCGTCAAATTGGAAATACAGCGGATGAGTATATTCGATAAAAAAACCTCTCAGGCTGTCTTTCATTCATAATATAATTATAGCGTATTAATTCGTATTTATATCTTGACATCGATTGTTGACTTTATTTATTTAGTCGCACGACGCGGGGTGGAGCAGTCTGGTAGCTCGTCGGGCTCATAACCCGAAGGTCCCTGGTTCAAATCCAGGCCCCGCTACCAAGTTTAAGCCCCTGAAGTTCAACAATTTCGGGGGTTTTGATTTTTGGGGAATTACCTTCAGAAACCGGATTTTCTAACAGTTTTCTAACAAAATTTCCGAAAACTGTTTTA
>JAAYTW010000080.1 GCA_012517955.1 Candidatus Zixiibacteriota bacterium
AAAATAACCTCGAAAGTCAATCTGGTTTTGTCACGATCGCGACAGGAGATGATTGAAGCTATTCCTAATGCCGAGATATTTTTCGGCTGGCGATTATCGGAAAATTACTACAACCAGGCGCGGAATCTTCGCTGGATTCATCTGCCCTCGGCGGGTATCGATGGCGCATTGCCGGCCGCTGTATTCAGCAGCGATATCCAAGTTACCAGTTCCAAGGGGCTTCATAAAGACCCGATGGCGGAAACCGCGTTCGCCATGATTTTAAGCCTTACGCGCGGCCTACATCACGCCCGCGACCTGCAAAAGGAAAATCGCTGGGCTTTCGATATAGTTTCGCATAACGCGGGCACGCTTGTCGGCAAGACTCTCGGAATCATCGGGGCAGGACATATCGGTCGGGCGATAGCCAAACGGGCCAAAGCATTCGGAATGAAGGTTATCGGGATAAATTACAGCGGGCGCAAGGTTCAAGGGTTTTCGGAAATAAGGTCAATCGGCTATTTGTCGTGGCTGCTTAAACAATCGGATATAATAGTATTGACATTGCCGCTTACCGCTAAATCAACGGGATTGATTGGGCCACGGCAATTTGCTCAAATGAAAGACGATGCGATTTTGATAAATATCGCTCGCGGCCGGATTATCGACCAAGATGCTTTGATGAGCGCTGTTTTGGACGGTAAACTTGGCGGCGCGGGCTTGGATGTATTCAGCGAAGAGCCATTACCTGAAGATTCGCCGCTATGGACGATGCCGAACGTTATAATCACGCCCCATATAGGGGGAGTAACGCCGGATTTATATGAAAAAACCACCAATCTTTTTATAGATAATCTCGACCGTTTCTTGCGCGGTAAATCACTTAAAGGAATAGTCAACAAACAAAAAGGATATTAAAACATGGCAGTACCGGTCGTTTATGTTTCTCGTAACGGCGTGGTGGAGTCTATGCATTACGGAAACATGGCAGTCGTTAATGCGGATGGCAAATTGCTTTATAAAGTGGGCGATCCCTACGCGGTTACTTTCATGAGATCATCGGCTAAACCCTGGCAGGCGATTGATGTTGTGGAATCTGGGGCTTATCGCAAGTTCGGATTTACGCCGAAACATCTGGCGGTAATGTGCGCTTCTCATTCCGGGGAAGAGATACATACTGAGGCGGTCGCCGAAATCCTCCGGAAGATAGGAATCGAACCCGAACAGTTGCAGTGCGGTACTCACGCGCCTTTATACTACACCCATCGTAATATCGCGCCTCCTCCTGAATTGAAGATAACGACTCTTCACCACAACTGCTCCGGTAAACACGCCGCGATGCTGGCTTTGTGCAAATTCCACAATTATCCAATAGAGAATTATTTGGATATCAATCATCCCGTGCAACAGACGATTTTGGACAATATCTCCCGGTTATGCGATTATCCTAAAGATAAAATACTGTTGGGCGTTGATGGCTGTTCAGCTCCGGTTTATGGAATGCCTCTATACAATATGGCCTTAGGTTATGCGCGATTCGTTGCTCCCAATTCGGTGCCTGCCGATAAGGCCAAAGTGTACTCGACAATTTATCGGGCCATGATTGAAAATCCTGAAATGATTGGCGGCACTGGGCGCTATGATACCGCTTTGATGAGTTCCTGCCGGGGGAAAATTGTGGCGAAAATAGGCGCCGAGGGGGTTCATTGTGCCGGTATTCTCGACAAAGGCTACGCTTTGGCGGCCAAAATCGTTGATGGCGCCAGGCGGGCGATTTTCCCGTTCAGCCTGGAGGCCTTGTATCAATTAGGTGAAATCGACGATTGCCAGGCGGAACAATTGAGGGAATTCCGCTATTCGGTGCTTCGCAATTACCGCAATATCGAGGTCGGTGATTTAAAGGCGGATTTTAAATTGGAGAAAGTGGAAAATTAGCGGCGACGGTTAAAGTAGGATTTTGATTATATCCGGCTGCCGGAATATTAGATTGCTGATAGGCGGATTCGACTGAATAATAACCATTTTCTTCAATTTAAAATTGGGCAATAATTTGACTTTGGCGGCTTTATTTTCTATAATTACAAGAAGATTGGGAGGTTGGGTATTTATTATAAACCCGACCCTTGAGGAAAGTGCCGTCAAATATCCGATTATTTCGGTTTTGGCGGATTTAATATACTCGTAAGGAGATTTGTCATGGAATTTATGCCCGAACCATACCGAACGAAAGCCGTCGAACGAATAACCCTTCTGCCCAGAGAACAACGAATAGAACGTCTTCGTCAGGCCAGATTTAACGTGTTCAAGATTCCGGCCGCCGATATCTTCATCGATTTGCTTACCGATTCCGGAACGGGCGCCATGAGCGATAATCAGTGGGCCGGTTTGATGATTGGCGATGAATCCTACGCATATTGCCGCAATTATATCACGTTTGAAGACACGGTTAGGGATATAACCGGTTTCAATCATATAATTCCGGTTCATCAAGGAAGAGTCGCGGAAAACCTGCTTTTTACCTGTACCGTTAAAAAAGGGGATTACGTTCCATCTAATAATCATTTCGACACCACGCGCGCCAACGTGGAACATCAGGGGGCGATGGCGGTTGATTTGGTTGTCGATGAGGGGCTCGATCCGAAACTTGATGCGCCGTTCAAGGGGAATATCGACTTAAATAAAGTCGAGAATCTGATAAAAAAAGTCGGCCGCGATAAAATTCCGGTGGGGATGCTCACGGTTACCAACAACGCCGGCGGCGGCCAACCGGTATCGTTGGCCAATATCAAAGCTTACAGCGAATTGCTTCATAAATATGGTATCCCTTTTTATCTCGATGCCTGCCGCTATGCCGAAAACTGCTACTTTATCAAGAAACGCGAACCGGGTCAGCAGAATCGTTCGGTGAAAGAAATCGCCCGCGAGATGTTCTCTTATGCCGATGGTTGCACGATGTCGGCCAAGAAAGACGGGCTGGCCAATATCGGCGGTTTTATAGCCACAAATAACGATGAGCTTGCGATAAGGCTGAAGAACATGCTGATTCTTATCGAAGGGTTTATCACCTACGGCGGCTTGGCCGGCCGCGATTTGGAAGCGATTGCCCGGGGTTTAGTAGAGGCGCTCGATGAGGACTATTTGGCTTATCGGACGGAACAGGTGCGCATGTTCGGCCAGATGTTGCTCGATGAGGGAATACCAATCGTTCAGCCTCCAGGCGGACACGCGATTTTTGTCGATGTCAACGGGCTGCTGCCGAAATTCCCGCGCGACCAATATCCGGGATGGGGAGTCACGGTCGCCCTATACCGGGAAGGCGGCGTGCGGGCCGTGGAAATCGGCGGCGTGATGCTGGGGCAACACCCTGATGGCAGCGAACATTTCCCCGAGATGGAGTTGGTGCGGTTAGCAGTGCCGCGACGGGTTTATTCGATGGCGCATTTGGCTTACGTCGTGTCGATTCTGAAAAAGATTCGCGATGATAAGAGCCTCGTGAAACCGCTTAAAATCACCTGGCAGGCGCCGGCGTTGCGTCATTTCACCGCCGATTTCGCGGAGATTTAGATTATTTCCCGTAGGGGCGACCTTTACGGTCGCCCGGGCAGGTACAAGACCTGCCTTAAAGATTGTTTTGATAATTTTATATGGCTAATGATCGAGGAAGACAAGCGCTCCGAATAAAAGGTTATGATTACTCAAGAGCCGGAGCGTATTTTATTACGATATGTTCGAATAAAAGAGAGACCCTATTTTCAATTTATTCAAATTTGAAAATGATTATCGAGAAACAATGGCAGAATATATCAAGGCGCTATGATAATGTTATATTGGATGAACACATAATAATGCCAGAGCATTTTCATGGCATCGTTTTTCTAATGGATATCCCCGTAGGGGCGACCTTTACGGTCGCCCGGGCAGGCGCAAGACCTGCCCCTACGGTTGGAGAAATTATCGGCTCATTTAAATCGCTATGTTATAGAGATTGGAAGCGATATTGTATAATAAGCAATCTTAAAGCTCCGTTGAAGATATGGCAGCGAAATTATTATGAATATGTAATCCGGAACGAAAATGAGTTGCGTTATATCAGGGAATATATTCGGAATAATGAAATCAAACGGGACTTGCAACTTAATTAATAAAAAAAAGCGACCCCTGCGATGACCTCTTATTGGGAAGGTCAGGAGCCCCAAAGCTCCTGCCGATATTCCTTGAAATCGAGAGGAGTAATATGTCGGATAACGCGATATCCAACCGCTATCCCAAAAAAATTTCCGATAAAATCCTGCATAAAGAGGCAATTGTCTCGGCGACTACCGATCAAGTCTGGCAAGCCTGGACCACCAGCGAGGGCGCCCGCACATTCTTTTCCGAAAACGCGGAGATAGAACTTCGCCCGGGCGGGAAATACCAAATTCTATTCGTGAAAGAAAATCCTGTCGGTCGGCAGGGTTCGGAAGGGTGCCGGGTGTTGTCATATCTACCCAAGAAGATGCTGTCGTTCGAATGGAACGCGCCGCCGGAATTCGGGCCATTACGCGACCAACATACATTAATGGTATTGTTATTCGAAGAGCACCGTTCCGGCGAAACAACCGTGAGCCTAAATCAGCTCGGCTGGGGCAGGGGAGAAGATTGGGACAAGCTGTACGAATATTTCAATAACGCCTGGGGATACGTGTTGAAAAACCTTCAGC
>JAAYTW010000081.1 GCA_012517955.1 Candidatus Zixiibacteriota bacterium
CACCGATTCACTGGCAATTAAATCTATCGCCCCCGATTCTATAGGGCGAAAACTGACAGTCTATGTCGTACCGAAAGCCGCCTTCATCATCATTGGAACATCGCCTTTAACCTTTGAATATACGGCCGCTTTCAATCAGACGATATCCGGCGATGGGCTAAGGCGCTCTAGACTTGTTTTGAACCTGATTTCAATTTTGATTATTTTCGCGACCTTTTTCGTTTTTAAATTTATCGGCGGCCTGTTTTATGCTCTACTGATTGGCCTTATCATCGTTTTCAAATTTCGTTCAATCGGCTTATCGTACACACATGGATTCCATTTGGGATTATACTTGATGACATTTCAATTTACCATATCATTAATGCTCGATTTAGCCGGCGTCAATTTGCCGTATTCATTTTTATGGTTTATCGTTATGTATATTTTATATATTGGTCTGATGATTAATATCAACCTTGATAAGTCGCGATTGAATCAGCCGGAATCAGGCGGTCGCCATTTTGATGGGTGATTATTCAAGTTGTTTGACGATTATCAGGTCAATAATATGAAATCGCGGAGCAATAGTATAGCATGAGAGTGGCAATTACCGGCGCAAGCGGTTTTCTGGGCGGAGCTTTGGCCGAAGCCTATCGCGCGGAGGGCGATTCGGTTGTCGCGCTGGTTCGGCCCACTTCCCAAACCACCCAGCTTCAGCAACTGGGCGTGGAAATCCTGCAAGGGGATTTAACCGACGAAAGCAGTTTCCATAACTTGCTTAAAAATGCCGACCTGGCTATCCATTGCGCCGCGCATACCGCTGAATTCGGTCCCTGGGAAGTATTCTATAAGACAAATGTTCTCTCCACCCGAAATTTCCTTGAAGCCGGAATGCAACAGGGATGTTCGCGATTGATTTATATCTCGAGCGTGGCTGTCTATGGTAACGGACGCCATCACCGCGGCACCGATGAAGATACCGCTTATGAGACTTTAATTGTCGATAATTATACCCGCTCAAAAATCATGGCGGAGACGATTGCGTTTAATTATTTTGAAAAACATAACCTACCGCTGACGATTATCAGACCGGGCTATATCTGGGGTTCCGGCGACAGGGTGGCGATGCCCCGGCTTATTAAAGGAATAAAAGATAAACGATTAGCGGTGGTCGAACAGGGAAACAATCTGCTTAATCTGTCGCATATCGATAATGTCGTGGAAGGTATTCGCCTGGCAGCCTCAAACGACAAGGCGATTGGCCAGGCATATAATATCACCGATGGTTCCAAGATTACTACCCGCCGTTTTTTAGAAGATATCCTATCAATAATCGGTATAGAATATAAACTACGTTCATTTCCCTACGTGCCAGCCTATAGTTTCGCTTATCTATGCGAAATCTACGCCAAAATTCGCCGCTATAAAGTCGATCCTTTGTTGACAAGATATACCGTTCGTATGGCCAAATACGACCAAGTATTCAATACTTCTAAAGCCGCTTTCCAGCTTGGATACAAGCCAAAAGTAAGCTATAAAGCCGGTATGGCGGCCCAAGTCGGCTACATCCGTAACCTTTATTACGGACAGAAATAATCCTGCCTTCGATATTTATTTTCAGCCAATATCCTGACCCTGGAAACTAATCGTCCAATCGATTGATTGGTACCTGTCGATTGACATAAGTTGTGCATATCAAAAGTGGCGAGGTTGGGACAATCTGCCTTGGCTTCGAATTCCGTCCCTGACCGGCGAACCATTCGATACGACTGTGGCCGAAGCTGTCGATTCCGTCCATGATTGTAATTGCATTTATCTTGAATTTGTCCGCAAAGCCGGTTCCAGAGCGATGTTTATCGCTATGGGTCGGTTAAATCAACGTAACTGTAAATTACATCTGATGCGGCGCTAGTTCGATTGTTTATAGGTTGGAAGGATTATAAATATGCCATCCCCCAAATATTCGCGGACGATGTCACAACTTTGCCGCATTGAGGCTCATAAATGTATAAAATGCCGAAAAGTGATGCTCCGTTCCAGTTAGAGTATCCGGCCGGCAAGTACGAAATTTTATACCCGCTCATATAAACGACAATCGTAAAATCGATACTTTTCGATAATCAGAACGAGCCTATCCGGCTTTGGCGACCTGTGTAACCATGTATGGTTTTGGTGAGGGAGTTAAAATACTATGCCAAGTGCCGGATATTGTGCCGATTGAATTAAAAATCGGATTGCCTGTTAAGCTGAATTTTTGTAAAATTCAGCAGGAAGGTTATGAGGGAATTGTTTGTTACAGCCACAAAGCGTTTTGCGGTTATAAAATCTACAATCAGATAAGGCGGTGACTTGTTTCAGATAGAATCCAAGATTGATACCAACAGCGAGGAATTTCGGCTCAATAAAGAGTATCTTATAAAAGAAACAGCCACCCTAAAGGAGCGTCTGGCCCAAGTAGAGATGGGAGGACCTGCTCCAGCCAGAGAACGTCATATCAAACGCGGCAAACTTCTCACCCGCGACCGAATCAAAAATTTGCTGGATAAAAATACGCCTTTTTTGGAATTATCCCCTTTGGCGGCGTATGATCTCTACGATAACGAAGCCCCTGCCGCAGGGATAATCACGGGTATTGGATTGGTGCACGGTCGTGAGGTGCTGATAGTTGCCAACGATGCGACCGTTAAAGGCGGAACATACTACCCGATGACTATCAAGAAGCATGTTCGCGCTCAGGAAATCGCCATGGAAAATCGCCTCCCCTGCGTTTATTTGGTAGATTCCGGCGGCGTGTTTTTACCGCATCAAAAAGATGTTTTCCCCGATAAAGGGCATTTCGGAACGATATTCTACAATCAAGCGAAATTATCCGCTATGGGCATTCCCCAAATCGCTGTGGTGATGGGGTCATGTACGGCCGGGGGGGCCTATGTTCCGGCCATGAGCGATGAAGCGGTAATCGTTCGTAAGCAGGGAACGATTTTTATAGGTGGGCCGCCGTTGGTAAAGGCCGCTACCGGCGCCGAAGTGACCGATGAAGAATTGGGGGGCGCGGATGTCCATTGCCGGATTTCCGGGACCGCCGACCATTACGCGCTTAACGATATGCATGCGCTTCAGATTACACGCAACATTATCGAGTGCCTCGATCCCGCAAAAAAAACGGATATTGGTAGAATACAACCAAGAGAACCCGCTTATCGCGCGGACGAATTATATGGTATCATGCCGCGAGATTTGCGCAAGCCATTCGATGTCCGCGAAATTATCGCCCGCATTGTCGATAACAGCGAATTCCAGGAGTTCAAAGAGTTATACGGCCAGACTTTGGTTTGCGGTTTCGCTCGTATCATGGGATATCCGGTAGGCATAATCGGCAATAATGGCGTGCTCTTTTCCGAAAGCGCGGTCAAGGGAGCGCACTTTATCGAACTATGCACCATGCGAAAAATCCCGCTTGTGTTTTTGCAAAATATCACCGGATTTATTGTCGGTAAAGAATACGAACACGGCGGAATCGCTCGCAATGGCGCTAAAATGGTGCATGCCGTGGCCAACGCGGATGTCCCCAAGTTAACCGTGATTATTGGCGGTTCTTATGGTGCGG
>JAAYTW010000082.1 GCA_012517955.1 Candidatus Zixiibacteriota bacterium
AGGCAATAATGGCCTTGACAATGGCGGATCCGAAAAAAACGAGAAGTAAAAAAAGAAGATGAAAAAAAACCTCTGCGATGAAATCGCCGGAGTAATTCTGGCCGCCGGTGAAGGGAAACGTATCGGCCATACAAAAGGACTGGTAAAGGCTGATGGGGTCACTTTTTTAGAAAGGGTCGTCGAATGTCTTAAGGCGGCGGATTGCAAACCTATCCTGGTTGTCGGTGGGGCCGATTACGATGATATTAAATTGGAAGCATTGCGGTTGGGTGTCGGTATCGCTCACAATACCAGATGGAAAGACGGGCAGTTTTCATCGTTAAAGGTCGGACTTACTCATCTGAAAATGAACGTATGCGGAGCGGTAATATCGTTGGTGGACCATCCGTTCGTGAAAGCGGAATCGTATCAAGATTTGATAAATGCGTTTCGGCGTTTCCCCCAAAGAATAGTGATGCCGGTTTATAGACATCAACGCGGCCATCCGGTAGTTATCCCTCGAGCGATTATTCGCGAGATAATCGAGGCCGGCGACGATTTAACTTTGAAAGATATTAT
Source organism: Candidatus Zixiibacteriota bacterium (assembly GCA_012517955.1). Classification (GTDB taxonomy): domain Bacteria; phylum Zixibacteria; class MSB-5A5; order UBA10806; family 4484-95; genus JAAYTW01. The sequence continues at coordinate 559 of JAAYTW010000082.1, forward strand.
CGGCAATCACGAAAACATGACAATTATGCATCGGTGCGACGATCCAGGGGTGCTTCAAGATATCGATACTATGGATGATTTAATGAAGGCGCGTAAAAAATGAGCGTTGTTGGCAAGCGGGTAGCCAGGGCGGAGGGGAGCGAACGAGTAAAAGGGGCGGGCCTTTTCGCGGATGATTACAAGTATTTTGGGATGCTTCACGCGGCGGTGGTGCGTTCGCCGCTGGCTCGCGGTGAAATTCGGAAAATCGATTTTAAGACCATCGCCAAAATCCCGGGGGTGGCGGGTATTTTAACCTACAAAGATATTCCGGGACGTAATTGTGTTCCAATCGTAATCGACGATCAGTCTTTCTTGGCGGAAAGATATGTCAACTATATTGGCGAGCCCATTGCGATTGTTGTCGCCGAAAATCGCCAAACCGCCCGTCTGGCGGCGGCTCAGGCCAAAATATCAATCGAAGAACTGCCCCCGCTATTAAATCCTTTAGAAGCGCTTAATCATCCTAAAATCCACCTTTTCGGCAACGATAATATATATAAGCATATTCATATACACCGGGGCGATGTCAAAAAGGCTTTCGCCGATTGCGATGTGATAATCGAAAACGAATATCACACGCCATATCAGGAGCATGCATATATTGAACCGCAGTCGATGATTGCGATTCCCTTCCCTGATGGCAGTATCGAAATCCGCGGTTCGATGCAATGTCCGTTTTATGTGCGGAAAGCCATCACGACGATTCTGGGACTTCCAGAAAATAAAGTACGGGTAATCCAGTGCGCAACCGGTGGAGGATTCGGCGGTAAAGAGGATGTACCATCGTTACTGGCATGTCAAGTAGCACTACCGGCCTGGATTTTCAAGCGTCCGGTTAAATTGATTTACGACCGTACCGAAGATATGATGGTGACATCGAAACGTCACCCGGCCTATATCAAGTATAAATCGGGGGCAACCAAAGACGGCATCCTGCGGGCGGTGGAGGCGGAATACATAATTGACGGCGGAGCATACTCCACCCTTTCGGCGGTGGTATTATTCCGAGGAAGCGTTCACGCGATTGGGCCATATAAATGTGAAAACGTGGATGTTCACAGTTACGCGGTAGCCACAAACAAAGTCCCTACCGGCGCTTTTCGGGGATTCGGCTCACCGCAAATACTGTTCGCGGTGGAATCACAGATGGACCAGCTTGCCGAAAAAATCGGGATGGACCCGGTTATGTTCCGAAAGAAAAACATCCTTCGCGTTGGCGACACCACCGTTACCGGACAGAAATTAGAATATAGTGTCGGCCTGGAAGAGACTCTCGATAAAGTGATAGAAAAATCCGGCTGGACACCGGGAAAATCCAAGGAGGACGGTGTAGGCTATGGAATATCGACCATTTATTACGGCGTTGGGCTTGGCGCGGGCGGTAAGTCTATGGCCCGAACTGGGGCAAGAGTGTTAGTGCATGCGGATGGTTCCGTGTTGTTTTCCGTCGGCACAACAGAAATCGGGCAGGGGATGACTACGGTACTCTCGCAAATCGTCGCCGATGAACTTGGCGCTCCCCTTGATTGGATAAGCATGATGCCTACCGACACCAGCCGCGTGCCGGATTCCGGGCCGACGGTAGCATCGCGTTCGACCACCATGTCGGGCAACGCGCTGAAAGACGCCTGTATAAAAATTAAAAGCGTTTTGCTCGAAGAGGCAGCCTCAATGCTGGATTGTTCAACGGGCGATATTATATTTGATGAAGGAATAGTGACCGGCGGCGGAAAAACTATCAAGCTGTTGGATGTAATCAAATCGTGTTTCGCCAAACGATTACCTCTGTCCGCCGAAGGTTGGTATATAACCCCCTCCACAAGTTGGGATGACAACACCGGCCAAGGGGATGCTTACGTCGTATATGCCTGGGCCAGCAATTTGGCCAAGGTCAAAGTCGATAAGGAAACCGGCGAAGTGAACCTTCTGAAAATATGGGCGGCCCATGATGTGGGAAAAGCGATTAATCCGGCGCTGGCGGAGGGGCAAATTGAAGGCGGAACTCTTCAGGGGGTAGGTTACGCCTTAATGGAAGATATGACAACAAACGCCGACGGAGCGATTCGCAATCCCGAATTTTCGACTTATATAATTCCGACGGCATCGGATCAACCTGAGATAGTTCCCATAATTGTTGAACATCCATTCCCCGGAGGCCCTTTTGGCGCAAAAGGATTTGGCGAGCAACCATTGATGGGAGTCGCGCCGGCGATTGCCAATGCTGTATATGACGCGGTTAAGGTTAGAATCAAAGATTTACCGATTACTCCGGAAAAGGTGTGGCAAGGATTGAAAAATAAATGATTATTAAATTCAAACTTAATGGGAAAAATGTCGCGATTGAGGCTCCCGGCGGCGAAAGATTAATCGATCTACTTCGTGAACGACTCAATCTTGTCGGTACTAAAGAAGGGTGTGGCAAAGGGGAGTGTGGCGCCTGTACCGTTCTTCTTGATAACAAGCCTGTATGTTCATGTTTGATTCTGGCGGCGCAAGTGAACGGCCGCAACGTGATGACAATAGAAGGGGTCGAAAGCGACGCTCGGTTAAGGGCGGTTCAGGAGGCTTTTGTTGAGGCGGGTTCTGTGCAATGCGGTTTCTGTACGCCGGGGATGATACTATCGGCTGCGGCCCTCTTAAGAGCAAATCCCAAGCCATCGAGGGATGAAATCAAACGAGCATTATCCGGAAACCTTTGCCGCTGTACCGGCTATGAGAAGATTTTCGACGCTGTGGAATTGGCGTCCCATAAAATTATGAAAAAGGCGGCGTCTAAATGAACGCTGTTGAAACGCTTAATCCGACAAACTTGGCGCAAGCCCTGAAAGCGAAAGCCAATAAAAACGTGGTAGCGGTGGCAGGCGGCACGGATTTATTAGTGCGCCTTCACGATAGAATTACCCAACCCTGGCCTAAATTATTGATATTAGAAAATGTAAAAGAACTTCATAAAATAACGGTTACAAAAACAGCGATTACTATCGGCCCATCAATGACCTTCAGCGAAATCGAAAACTCGGCTATATTGCGCAAAAAAGCGTTGCAATTGGTGACGGCGGCCGCATCGGCGGGATCGGTGCAAATAAGAAACAGGGCCACGATTGGCGGAAACATCGCCAACGGCTCGCCGGCCGGGGATACGATTCCACCTTTGTATGTACTGGAAGCGATTTTGGAATTAAGTTCGGCTAAAGGAAAACGGACCGTGCCGATTGAAAAATTCTTCACTGGTCCGGGTAAAACCGTTTTAAAACCGACCGAGCTGATTACGGCGATTAAAATCCCAAATCGTTCTAATCATGGTTTTTTCATGAGATTGGCGACAAGAAAAGCCCTGGCAATCAGCAAAGTATCCGTGGCGGTAAATATAATCATGAATAAATCGAAAGTGGAATCGGCCAAGATTGCGTTGGGAGCGGTGGCGCCCACGGTTATTCGAGCCACGCTTACTGAAGAATATCTTCGCGGCAAGGAAATTAATCAGGCAATCATCGACGAAGCAGCCAGAATCGTTCAAGATGAAGCCAGGCCAATCGATGACATTCGGTCGCTGGCTATTTACCGCAAGGAAATGGTTGGGGTATTGTTGAAAAGGGGACTGGAAAGCGTAACAACTAATGGCTGATTATCAATCGGATGATAAGTGCTTCAATGTAGTCGGAAGCCGGGTTATCCGGGTCGACGCGGTTGATAAAGTCACCGGCCGCGCCAAATATGGCGCCGATTACAACGCGTTGGGCCAGCTTTACGGGGTTTCGAAATATGCCGATTACCCCCACGCGAAAATCAAATCGATTAATATCGCCAAAGCGAAATCTCTCGATGGCGTAAGGGCTGTATTGACCCATGAAAATATCCCTGGCGAGAAATCTTTTGGGGCGATTACCGCCAATCAGATGGTTATGTGTACCGATACCGTACGATTTATGGGAGATGTTGTTGCCATAGTCGCGGCCGAATCCCAGGAAATCGCGGAGAAAGCGGCTGATTTGATTGAGGTTGATTACGATGAATTGCCGGTGGTCAGCGACCCGGAACAAGCGCTGGCCGACGAATCGCCGCGGCTTTACGAAACAGGAAACCTCTGTTTTCATCACAAAGTACGCAAAGGAGATATTGAGAAAGGTTTCGCTCATTCGGATATCGTTGTTGAACGCGACTATTCCACTCAACGAATTGAGCATTCATATCTTGAACCGGAGGCGGTTCTGGCCGAGCCGGGCGAAAACGGTGGAATCACAATTGTCGGAACATTGCAAAATTTATATAATATCCGAAGGGTTGTGGCCCGTGTCCTGAATCTCCCTTTAAACAGGATACGCTTGATACAGGCTACGCTTGGCGGTTCTTTCGGCGGCAAGGACGAGGTCATGAGTTCCATCTGCTGTCGGGCGGCGCTTCTGGCGATGACCTGCGGGCGGCCGGTTAAGATGACCAACAGCCGCGAACAATCGATGCGTGAATCGTATAAACGTCATCCTTATAAAATGAAATACAAAGTCGGCTTATCTAAAGATGGTATACTTCAAGCGATGGAGATAAAGGTGTATGCCGATGCCGGCCCGTATTCAGCCATGTCGCCTTTCGTTACATGGCGTTCCGTGGTTCAAGCCACTGGACCTTATATCGTACCAAACGTTAAAACGGATATCTATGCCGCATATACCAATAATTGCTACACCAGCGCCATGCGGGGATTCGGTTCGCCGCAAATCTGTTTCGCCACTGAGTCGCTGATGGATGAACTGGCGGAATTGGTCGGACTTGATCCTTTAGAGATAAGGTTGAAAAATATTTTAACCGATGGTTCGACTACGGCGACCGGCCAGACACTAAATCATAAAGTGAGTGTCGGTGAGGCCCTGAACATAGTCAGCAAAAAAGCTGATTTTAAAGCGCGATGGCAGGAAAATCGCCGGCAGAATATAAATCAAGTGATTAAAAAGGGAATAGGATTATCTTGCAGTTATCGCGGGGTATCGCTTGGCGCGGAGGGTACCGATGCGGCCGGCGTAGGCATATCGATCCAAACCGATGGATCGGTTGTGGTCTATACTGGGTTGGTGGATATGGGTCAGGGGGCTGCCACGACAATTTCGATTGTTGTCGCCGAAGAGCTTGGGGTGACGGTTGATAGAATCCGTTTCTTGAATGCCGACACGACAGCTATTCCCGATTCCGGCCCGACGGTTGCGTCGAGAACAAGTTTTATGGCCGGAAATGCCGCAAAAAATGGTTGCGCCGAATTGTTAAAACGGATAAAACCAGTAGCCGCCGAAATTCTTAGCTGTCCGGAATCATCTCTGGAGTTTAAAGACAATAAGATATCATCAAGGGTGACAAATAAAAATCTTGATTACGGGGAACTGGCCGCCGCTTGTTTCCGTAAAGGGATATCCTTGTTTTCGCACGGCTGGTACAAGGGGCCGACCACAACGTGGGATGAACATACCGGTCAAGGGGATGCTTATTTCACTTTTGTTTACGCCGCTAACTTGGCGGAAGTTGAAGTGGACACCGTCACCGGACAAGTAAAGGTAACCCGCTTTATCAGTTCTCATGATTTGGGACGAACGCTTAATCTCAATGGCGCTAAAGGTCAGGTTTATGGAGGCGTGGCGATGGGATTAGGATATGCGCTTTTTGAGGAATACGGGCAGGATGATGGCAGGCCGCTCCTGGAAAATTTCGACGAGTATTTGCTGGCGACATCCTGCGATGTACCGGAAATCGACGTGATTTTCATAGAAAATCCAGACTTATTGGGACCGCATGGGGCGAAATCTCTGGGCGAACCAGCCTGTGAATTGGCGGCTCCCGCAATCGCCAATGCGATTACCAATGCCACTGGTTTGCGAGTGCGTGAGCTTCCCCTGACTTTGGAAAGGGTCTTACTTGGAAAAGCCTTGTCAAGGAAAGAGACCCGCGGATCGCTCAAAGCGAGGAGCCGCAAACAATGATCTCCGTAGAATCATATAAGCGACCCGAGACCATTGCCGAAGCGCTCAAGCTTTTAAAAACCGGCAAGTTCGGGATAATCGCCGGTGGCACTGATGTAATCCCGCAAATGAGGCACACGCCCGCCCGTTCATTATTGGATATCGGAAAGCTGGGACTTGATTTTGTAAGAGAAAATGATAATACAGTTGAGATTGGCGCGGCGGCTACACATTCTCAGATACAAAATAATCCACTGATTCAGCGATTTCTGCCATTGCTTTCCACAGCCTGCGGTTTGGTGGGTTCGTGGCAGATTCGGAATCGCGGTACTATCGGCGGCAATATCGTAAACGCCTCTCCCTGCGCGGATTCCGCCCCCGCTCTGTTGATTTATGATACAAAAGTCGTCTTGCTATCGAGCCAGGGGCGGCGTTCGGTTAATTTGTCCGAATTCATCAAAAAACCTTATCTGACTGTCCTTACGGCAAAAGACCTAGTGCATTCGTTCGTTTGCCAAAAAGGGGATGACTCCGCCGGTAACTCATTTATCAAGCTTGGTAGGCGGCAGGCGGTAAACATTTCAAGGATGACCATTGCGGTGTCGCTTGTTAGAGATGATTCCAATAAAATCACCATGGCGAAAATAGCGGTTGGTTCGGTATTTCCAACTCCAACAAGAATTTCAGAATTGGAAAATAAACTTATTGGACAGATTGTCTCCAAGGAACTTTTCGACGAAACCGCTGACCTGGCCGCTGATTTAATGATTAAAGCCAGCGGTGTGCGATGGTCAACCCCATATAAAAAACCGGTACTTATCGGATTAATGCGCCGGGCACTGGTCGGCGCCTCCGGGATAAAAGAGATACCAGCATGAGCAGCGATTTAACGCCTAAAATAAAATTTCGCCTTAACGGCATTGATATGGAAAAAGAGGTTCCGGCGGGTTGGACGTTATTGCGATATCTTCGCGAGGAATTGGGATTGACCGGTACAAAATGCGGTTGCGAAATCGGCGAATGCGGAGCCTGCACAGTGTTGATGAACGGCAAGCCGGTCAACTCCTGCCTGGTTATGGCCCCCCAAATTGAAAACGCCAGTATCTGGACAATCGAAGGAGTCACGCCGCCAGGTGGAACGGCGCTTCACCCGGTACAAAAAGCCTTTATTGAATGCGACGCGGTTCATTGCGGCTTTTGCACCCCCGGCATGGTGATGACCACAATCGGCCTGCTGCTGCAAAATAAAAAGCCGGATAATTCTCAAATTAAACAGGCCCTGGCTGGTAATCTCTGCCGCTGCACCGGCTACATTCAGATATTCGAAGCGGTTCGCCTGGCGGCCGCCATGATTTCGGAAAATGACATGAGACCTTTCAGGGAAAACATATCGGAAAATTAGCCATGCAAAAATATTTCGGATTCGCTGAACACGCCGTAAATTACCGTCGGGAAATTATCGGCGGAATTACCACCTTTTTCGCGATGGCTTATATCGTGATTGTAAATCCGGCGATTTTGGCGGCAGGCGGTATTCCCAAGGAAGCGAATTTTACGGCGACTATTCTGGCCGCCATAATCGGTACTTTATTAATGGCGATTTATGCTCGTCGCCCTTTCGCGATTGCGCCATATATGGGGGAAAATGCCTTTATCGCCTACACCGTTTGCCTCGGTATGGGTTATAGTTGGCAACAGGCATTTGGGGCTTTATTTATCAGCGGTACGATATTCATTATTATAACTGCTTTAAAAATCCGCGGTTGGATTACAACAGCCATTCCCAATTGTCTCAAGCGGAGTTTCGCTGCCGGTATCGGTTTCTTCATAATGTTTATCGGACTAAATGAAACCGGCCTGGTTCAATTAGGAACCCCAGGCGCACCGGTGAAAATAGGCGTACTGTCATCAGCAGGCCCGCTTTTGGCGGTTTTCTGTATCATTTTGATTTCTATTTTAATGATTCGCAAAATACCCGGAGCTATTTTAATCGGCTTGTTGACTACCACGATAATTTCATTTATTGTCGGCCACGCTCAATGGCCATCGCGTTGGTTTTCGCCGCCGCCATCGCTTGAGCCGCTGTTGTTGAAACTCGATATTGCCGGAGCGCTCAAGGTTGACTTTCTGCCCATAATTTTAGTTTTGTTCATTTTGGATTTTGTAGACACCATGGGCACTTTGATTGGCGTATCGGCGCGCGCGGGGCTTCTGGATGAACACAACAACCTGCCGCAAATCGAAAAGCCGATGATGGCTGATGCCATTGCAACTGTTTCGGCCGCAGTGCTGGGAACATCAACGGCCGGTACATTTATTGAGTCTGCGGCCGGTATTGAGGCAGGAGCGCGGACAGGCTTCGCCTCGCTGATTACGGCAGTGATGTTTATATTCTGTCTGTTTTTGGCGCCGATATTCGTGGCGGTGCCTCCAGTGGCCTATGGGGCGGCTCTTGTCATAGTCGGTTTTTTGATGCTAGGGCCAATAAAAGAATTGAAATTTGATGATTACTCTGAACTGTTTCCCTCGGTGGCAACTATCGCTCTGATGAGCTTTACATATAATATCGGTTTTGGGATGGCCACCGGATTTATCCTATATCCAATGTTTAAATTGATAGCTGGAAAATCGAAAGATTTAAGCCCGGGAATCTGGGTTTTATTTGCGCTTTCTATTTTGCTTTTTATATTCTACCCTTATAAAAACATCTAATTACGATATGGGATGACATGAAACAAATGGCAAACCGGATTAATAATTTAATAAAAAAGGAAAAGGACGACTGGGTCATTTCGGAGGCCAGTCGCTGTTTGGGTTGTTATGATCCCCCATGCCAAAAAGCCTGCCCGGCCTCTATACCTATCCCCTCATTTATCCGTGCCATAAACAGCGGCAACCTTAGGCACGCCGCGGCCCTGGTACGGGAAGCTAATCCGATGGCCGCTGTTTGCGGTGCGGTCTGCCCGGAGGAAGTGTTCTGCCAAACGCAATGCACCAGGGGCCAAATCGACAAGCCGATTGCGATTCGCGAGCTTCATAGTTATGCGATACGGTATGAAGAACATTTGTCGACCCCGATTGCTCAAGCGCTCGGC
>JAAYTW010000083.1 GCA_012517955.1 Candidatus Zixiibacteriota bacterium
ACGCCTATACCCGCCTAACCGAAAAATTCAATCTGGTAATCGATAAAAAAATTCCTCTGGTTATTTACAGCCATCCCAATTATTTCACCCAAACAAATATCGTGGCCGATATCCTTCCCGAAAATGTCGCCGGCTTTACTGAATTCTACAAAGAGAGAGTGGTCATACCATTCGACGGTTCGTATAAGAATTTCGAACACGTGATAAATCATGAATTGGTGCATGTGTTCACTATGCAGAAAATATTCGATGTCGCCAAAAGTCATCGTAAACGCAACCCCGCCGCGCCGCCTTTGTGGTTTACCGAGGGGCTCGCCGAGTACTGGTCGCAGGGATGGGATTCTCAAGCCGAAATGGTGATGCGCGACATGGCGATGTCCAGCAAATTCGTCTCTTTCGACCGTATCCACTCAATATCGGGAACGTTTTATATGTATAAAATGGGACAATCGATATGCCGCTATCTAGCCGATACATACGGCGATGACCGGTTGACCCTGCTTTTCGAGAATTGGTACAAAGGCGACACTTTCGAACAGATTTTCAAACTGACATATGATAAACCGTTGCCGGTTGTCGGTAAAGAATGGGAATATTCCGTAAAAAAAGCATATTACCCGCTTATCGAAAATAAAGATTTACCGGAACGCTCCGCCGCCAAGTTGTCGGGAAAATTTTACAATGTGAAGCCAATCGTGTTTTCGAAAAACACGGATAAGGGAGTCAAGCAGTATATCGCTTATAAAACGATTCGGTTGGGATATCCCAATATCGCTATCATGCCGCTGAGCGGCGAAAACGGCGGCATGAAAAGACTTATCAAAGGGGAACGCTCCGCGAAGTTCGAATCGCTGCATTTTCTCGATTCGGGTATCGATGTCGACAATAGCGGTCGGTTGATTTTCGCCTCGAAAAATCAGGAAACCGATGTGCTCAATATTTATGATATCAACACGTCAAAACTAATCGAATCTCACAAATTCGCCGGTGTTACAGCCATTAATTCGCCGGCCTGGTCGCCTGACGGCCTCAAAATCGCGTTCAGCGGCGCCACTATCAACGGTCAGTATGATATCTATATTTATAATCTTGCCGATAGAAGCCTGACTCGCATGACAAACGATATTTATTTTGACCAAACACCCTCTTTTTCCCCTGATGGCGGTTATCTGGTTTTCAGTTCCGATCGCGATTGCGCCAACGGGAAAAATATCTACGCTCTTGATTTGAAATCCCTCGCAATGAAACAACTTACGTTCGGGGATTTTTCTAATGTCAGCCCCAAATGGGCGCACGGACGCGACAGCCTTATTTTCAGTTCCGACAGAGACGGCGTTCCCAATATCTATCTGCTGGAACATCCCTTAAGCGGCGAATCGAGACTCGCGCGGGTGACGAATTTTATCACGGGAGCGTTTGACCCGGTTTTTACCCTCGATGATTCATCGATTGTCTTTTGCGCCTATCAGGATATGAATTATCACATCTATAAATCGGCGCCAGATACATCCGTGGAGATTATCGAGACTCCTAAAGAGGTTAAAACCTGGACAATCACCAATAGCTGGCAGCCGTCGAAAATCACCGGCGATTTCGTGTCCGGAAAAATGAAATATAAAACCAAGCTTTCGTTCGATATCGCCCAGTCGGCGGTGGCCTACGATGCCGTTTTCGGATCCGTCGGCGGACTGCAAGGCGCCCTGACCGATATGCTCGGCAATCACCAGTTATATTTCCTTTTCTATAACACAGCCGATACCCGCAAAGATTTTATTAACAGCATGAACATCGGCGTCACCTATATGAATCGCCAGCGCCGCCTGAATTGGGGATTAGGCGTATATAGATTTTATAATGAATACGATGATGATTACTATGGTTATGTCGGCGAGGAAACCTATGGCGGCTTGGCGCTGGCAAGTTATCCTTTTTCTAGATATGATAGGGTGGAAGCGGCCGCTTATTTCAGAAAATATACTAAAGAAACGATTACGACCGATAACCCCGACGCTGTTCTTACCACTTTAATGTTATCTTATATAAAAGATACTTCTATCTGGGAGCCCGCCGGTCCCATCGATGGATTCCGCATGCACGCAACAGTGGCACCCTCGCTGGATATGCGCCATGGAAAATATTATAATTCGACTTTCAATTTGGATATCCGAAAGTATCTACGAATAAGCGAATCATCGGCCTATGCAGTGCGGGCTTTGTATCTGGCCTCCGACGGTAAAGACCCCCAGAGGTATTATCTGGGCGGAAGCTGGGACTTGCGGGGATATCCGCGCCGTTCCTTTTATGACAAGAATATCCTTTTATTGAACAACGAATTACGATTCCCGCTCGTAGACCGGCTCTATATCGGATTCCCTATCGGCGCCCTTAATTTCCAGTCTATTCAAGGCGCCCTTTTCAGCGATACCGGAAAAGCCTGGGGCGACAAAAACAGCCGCCTGGTGGGAAGTTTTGGGGCGGGAATCAGAGTATCTTTAGGGTATTTCATGGTTTTACGTTTTGATTTTTCAAAAAGAACCGATTATAAGACTGTATTCGGTCATGGAATGGATTTCGACTTTTTCTTTGGTTGGAACTATTGATTAGATGAGAAATCGCCTGGTTGCGTTCGGAGGGGGACTGGGTGTACTTCTAATTCTGGCTTGTGCCGGAAACGATATTCGTCTAAATATAACGCCCGATCCTCAAAATATATATGCCGGCTACAAAGGAGGAGCCTCCCGAAGCGGGTATATCGATGTGTCACATGCCGACACTTTGAGCGATATCTGGAAAATCAAATTTCGCTATCCCCTCCATTTTCCACCCGCGCTGGCAGGCAACTACCTTTTTCAACCCGGTAATGATAAAAAAATCCAGGTCATCGATGGAAATACCGGGGTCGAAACTGCCGAAAGAAGATTAAAACGGCCTATCGCTTGTTCGCCGGAATTATCTGATTCTTTCATGGTAATCTGCGATGAGCTTGAGGACGATAATTTACTGGTGATTAATTATCTCACCGGCAGATTGGTTTGGAAAGGCAAGGTTCTCCGGCCCAATTTGCCGCCGGCGCTCTATGAAAATAAAATATTCTGGGTTGATAAAGAAAAGTCGTTGGTCGCCTCGCGGCTTGAGGATGGTAAAGAAATCTGGAGAAGCGAGCTCGGCGGATTCCTCGACGGCGGCCCTATTATCTGCGAAAATTACGTGCTGGTGGCCCATAGCGATAGTATGCTTGAATGTTACGCGATTAACGATGGAAACCTGAAATGGCGCCGCAAGATACCGGCGCGGACGAATTCAAGCCCCGCTTATTTCGACAATCGCATTTATCTTTGCCTTGGGGATGGTCAGGTAATTTGCATCGATTTGGTCACCGGTGAACTTTTATGGAAATTTGTCGACAAACCAAGACTCTTTTTCTCGCCGGCGCTCGATTCAACCGGCCTATATTATGGAAACGCCGACGGCCGGCTGGTGAAATTAAACAGACTATCGGGAAAGAAAATCTGGGAATATTCAACCAATACTCCTATTAGGGGCACGGCGCTGGTAACCAGAGACGCGGTTATTTTCGGCGGTCTTGACCATAATGTTTATATGATTGCCAGTTCAGACGGTCGTTTGATAGCGAGCTATAAAACAAAGGGAATGATAATGGCTGCGCCGGCGATAATAGACAATCGGCTTTTTATAGCCGCCCGGGATAAATACTTATATTGTTTATCGTTAATAGGTGAATAAAGTGAAAAATCAAGACGACATCGACATCAAGCGAATCAGTCTCGATATAATCAGAGATTATTATTCGGCTTCGCGAAAATTGGTAATGTATCCTCTTGGGCACCCCAACACCAACGATACCTTAAAGAAGGCGGTCGAAAGCTTAAATGAAATTTTCGCGATAAAAAGGTCGTTTGTTATTCAAACTTTCGGCGGACGCTTGATTGCCGAAGGCATATTGATGGATGAAAATGTTTTCGTCAACGGCTTATTGATGGACTTCAAAAGGCACGGCATAGATACCGCCGTTTTTTATAGTGACCTTCTCCTTGGCGATTTGTATCATTTTTTAAGTAAATTAATCGAGCCTAATAGTCCGATAGAGGACCATTTTCGGAAATTTCTTACTAGTCAGAATGTCAAAACGATTGCCGTAAATATCCCCAAACCGAAAACTCTGTATAATTTTGATGAGACGGCGATTGGGGCGGCCAACTCGAAATTTTCCTTGATGGAACATTTAAAAGCGCTTATCTGCGCCCAACCCGATTTTTCAGTCGCCTACTATCTGGGACATTTAACCAACGACGAACAAGTCGCCGAAAAATTGAAGATAGATCTCAGATTTTCTTTTATCAAATCACGTTTACCTGCGGTTATAAAGACCCTTCCACGGAATTATGTGCTCGATATTTATAAGCAGCTGATATATTCTTCCGATTGGCTCGGGCGAGAGGCTGTCCCCGATTCATTGAAAGGGCTAAAATCGCTATGGGAGGATTATTTCCCCGAAAAGCCGGACTATTCTATCCTCGTGCCCATATATAACACCCTTAAAGAGGTGGGAGCGCCTCGAAATCTGTTCGGAAGTATGTTTGATAAAGCCGCCTTAAGCCGAATTCTCCCTCTTATCGATTCAGATGATATTATCGAACTTTTAAAGACAAATCAAGCCCGCGAAATAGATTTCGGCCATTTAAAGAAAACGATACTTCGCCTGGTATCCGATAGCAACTTGGGCCAGCTTGAATTGCTTTTGAAAGAATTGCTGAATTCATTCGCCTCCACTAATTCCGATACGCGCCAGAGAGGGCTGCGCCTGGCTATGGCGGCTGTTGACGCCCTCGAGGAATCCGGTTTCTGGAAAGTATTTCAGAATTACGTAAAAGAGATGCTGCGCCTGGGAATGTCGCCGCGAGCTGGACAAGAGATTATCGAACTAATCGAACGGGTTGCCGAAAAAGCCGCCAACTGCGGGCGCTGGCAAGAATTAAAATTATCCTTGCAAACCCTGCGGGGAATATCCAATGAAAAGGAAAACCCCAAAGCCGCCGAAGCTCAATCGCGAATCCAAGCCTTGGCGGTATCCCAGGTTATGGCGGATATTCTGGTCGAAGCGGTTCTGAACGGAAAGGGGGGTGTGGAGTTATATGATTCAATAGCCGCCCTTGGTTCTTCCAGGATTGCTAATATCCTTATCGAAAAAATCGATGTTCCCGATAAAGCGGTGCGAGCCCGAGTAATCAAAGCCCTGGTGGGTATGGGCAAAGAGGCAGGTCAACCGGTTACGGAGGCCATAGCCGCTATTGTTACCAAAGGAGAGTCGGAAGATAATAATACCTGGTATCGCCTGCGCAATTTGATGCGGGTGGCTGGAATGATAAGATACATAGAATCGTTGTTATATTTTGAAATGCTGGGTAATTGGAAACAAAAACGTATAAAACTGGAAGTAATCGCGGCTCTTGAATCTATGCGTTCCCCGGCGACAGGAACCATTTTATCAAAACTCGCGGTCGATTCGGATCCCGATATAAGAAAGGCTGCCATAGTCGCCATGGGAATGACAGGACACCCGGACATGGTTTTTTATATTAAAAATCTGATAGGACATCCCCAAGTAGATTTAATACTGGTGGCGGCCGCGCTGGGAAGAATAGGCGGACAAAAATCCCGAGATGTTTTAATCGATTTATATGAAAATGATAGATTCTTTGTCGTAAATAAATTTAGCGCAAAAGACGAAGAATCTATAAAAATGGCGATTATAAGAGCGATGGCGAATATCGGCGATGATGTCGCCAAAAGCAAGGTGGAACTCTATAGTCGTCAATGGCTATCTAAAGGCAAACCCTTTAAATCTGATTTTTTAAGCAATACCGCGCGAATTTTATTAGGCGATAGGCCCGAATCATAGCCGTGCCGCCGAATTACAGGACATATCCACCCCTTTACTTATCCTTCGCCGATTTTTAAAAGAATCTAATTTTTTATTTTAATCATCCTAATTATCTAAAAAATACAAGTGACAACTGCCACGGCATGTTATTATGGCAGGCATAACGCCATAATGGCATTATAAATGTCATTATGACAGCATTAACAATAGCAGCTGTTGTTTATGAACGGTATATATTGCTATAAGGTTATGAATTATTGTAAGTTATATGTATTGGCACGGACATTGCTGTAACTTTGATCAGAAAACTTAAAAATGATAACGAGAAAAATGGAG
>JAAYTW010000084.1 GCA_012517955.1 Candidatus Zixiibacteriota bacterium
AACCACATCAGCCAGAGTCGACCAGTGATCGCTGTCGCACTCGCCGGCAAAGCAATCAGGCGTATGCGAGTTGGTTAAGTTAACCGGAGCGGCCCAAGTTGCGCCGTTATTAGTCGAATAACTCATCCAAATATCGCCATTACTGTATCCACCCGAAGAACAATCGGAAGTGTCAAACTGCGTCCAAGTCGCGAAAATGCCATTGACATTATTGTTATGATAGACGCCAAGATTCATCTTGCTGATTGGCCTGTTCCAAGCGCCATAATCGCACCCACCGCTAATCCACAAAGAATCCGGCCAGGGGCTTCTTACCTGAGTAATCTGCTGTGTGCCGCTATTGTAGAACAATAAATGTGTTCTGTAATAGATGCCCTCTGCGGTTACCCATTGAGCGTTCCAGATTATATTGAGGTTATCATTGTAATCGAAAATCGCATCCAAATCGGTATATGCCCACAGTGAATCGTTATCGGTTCCATAGTTAGTCACGTTTGTGCGATTGGTGAAATTCCAGGTCAGGCCATCGTTAGAAAGAATGTAAACAATATCGTTATACCATTGGGTGCTCGTGTCGGTTGTTTTGGAGTAGACAATCGCGACTTTGTCGGAAACAGGCGAAGCCGCCGGTAATCCAGCAATCACCATCACGGTATCAACGAATTGAAGCGTAGTCCAAGATGAACCGGCGTTGGTCGATCGGGCATACATAAATCTTTGCGGATCGCCGGCGTTCGTGGTGCTTTCGGACATAGTTACATGAATTCTATTATTACGGTCCACCGCAATATATGGCCACATTGCTCTGGCGGAGCCGGGGTTGATCAAATCCGGCGGGTCGCCATAACTGAAAATACCGAATCCTGGAGGATCGGCATCAATCGCGATTTTGGAATAGGTATTGGCCGGCCCATGATAAGAGACGGCTCCGCGAGTTCCCGCATATAATGAAACCTGACAGTATCCGCCTACCGAGTCATTATTGACACGATCGCCTACTCCATTGCTGAACCAGTTACCCGAGGCGTCAACATAGTTAAAATATATGTGACGCGGTCTGGGATACCCAATTCCATTCATCCAGGCGAAAAACTTGCTGCCATCGGAACACACGACCATCCTGTTTCCGGTCGAGCCGTTCGATTGGTAATCATAATGAGTCGTCCCAACTATAATACCGGGAGAATCCATTATAAGGTTAGGATTCAACGGATAAACAGGACCTTGAGGAAGCTGTTCATCGCCGGTTATAATCCTGGCTTTTTTGATTGGCTGGGTTTTTACAGTGCCGCCCATCACTGCCGCACTAAATGCGAATATCGCTAATAGCGCTAAAACAAAAATTTTCTTTGCCATTTCCTCTTTTGCTCCTTTTCATTAAATTAAATTATTGTATCATAAAAAATATTGCGTTAATAATCACCTCCCCATCGTATTCTTATTTTGTTAATCGATTATTTCCCATTCTTTCTTTGTTTGCACTGCCTTGTCTATTTCTTCCCGCATTAAATCGAATCTTATACAATCGCCCCTAAAACTCTCTTGAAATTCGATAATCAACGCATTCTTTAACCTTTCAAGATTTATCTCCCCTTTTATCAACTGACCTATATCGGTCGCCGCCGATTCGATACTCTTTTGAATTTCATCCGGGGCATCCACATTCAACAAAAATGGAGTGGCAATTTCGGGAGAACGAAGGGGAATCGAACCATGAACTAAAACCGAATCGCGAAATACTCTTTGCGCAATCGGCACAATCTTTTTCCCGTTGACCGATATCTCATACTGCGAAATCGCCGCCAGACAAGGCCCCTGATTAATGAACCCATCCTTCTTTTTGGCTTCCGATAATTGAGCGTTTATCCCAATCGCCGATAGACCGGATATAATTATCCGGCCGGCTTTACGAAAAATCTCTCTGTCGCTGTCCAACATATCGACGGAACGACCGGTTATCGAAAAACTGATATCGCCGTCATGCATAAGCTCTCTGCCGCCCGTGGGACGTCTTACCACAGCTATATTCAATCCGCGACATTTATCAAGATTTACCCGCTTTTCAATCCGTTGATGGAACCCGCAACTCAGAGTAGGCCGCGACCATCTGTAAAGCCGCAGAGTGAAATCGAAATCACTATCCCTTCCTCCGATTGCCAAGTAATTATCAATCGCCATATTAAGGGCACCCGAGAATTCTGATTCATCGATGAAACGCAGTTTATTCAATTGTCAAACAACAAGCTTTCCGTTATTCAAATTTAAGCTAAAACTAACCCCTCTGTCAAGACAGGCTTTTACATCTCAACAACTTTCTTTCCAAGCGCTATAATTAACACATTATTTTACAAAATACAACAAACTTTAGCGTTTTTTAAAAATATTCACCGCAATAAACTTTTTCCAGACACAATTCCATTTACAATTGATTGATTAGAAAATGATATATAACAATATTTCGGAAGTTGTGTAATATTCGTTTTATTTAATTAGCGACATTTTGCGAGCCTGATTGGCCCCAAAAACTCGATAGAAATAAATTCCGCTGGCTACCTTTTTATGGGAATCATCCGTACCATCCCAGTAAATCTCATTGATACCGGGCCTTACCCTGGCAGTCAACGTCCGGCATAGTCTTCCAGTTATATCGTATATCTCAAATTTCCGATTTGATTCGACGCGCGATTCGAACAATAGAGTGGTACCGCCGTTAAATGGATTGGGATAATTCCCCAGAAGTCTATCTTCCTGCGGCAATATTGGTTGAACATCTATATCAAGCACCGATGGAATCAACACGATATCGACATTGTCGACGTGCGGGTTCTCTAATAGGTCAACGGCCACAATACCCGGATAATAAGCCCCATCAAAACCATATAAATCGGCAAAAATGGTATATGCGCCCTCCGTAATACCTGATGACAAATTGTAATTGCCCATATAATCAGTACGGCCGAATGCCACCATATCGTTGCCCATGTTCACGGCATAAACCCTAACATTCGCCAGCACCGAATCTGGACATTCAACTTTTCCGGAGATGCTGAGCCCAGGAGTGCCATAATCTTGTGTTATGGCTCCGCCGTTATATAACTCAACCGAGCCGCCGCTTATCCTTATTATTTCCGCCTGCTGCCAACCCCACACTCCAGGCCAAAACGCGGGTATCAAACCGTATCCGGAATACTGCAACAAATATGCCCCATCGGATAAATTGCTTATTTGAAAATCGCCTGTATTCGATGTGACAGCGCACGCGAGCCGTTTTCCAGAAAAATAATCTGACGCTGTTATTCTGGCGCCGGCGATTGGAGCTCCACCGCGTTCATTAAACAACGCTCCAGATATAAATTGATTGTAATTTTTACGAAGATCAACATTGAAGTTGATATCTGTTACCGATTGGCCCGGCTCTACACAAACAATATCGGCCAATGTCGAGCTGAATCGGCCATCATAGTAAACAAGAAATTCCCCCCCGGATAACTGCAGGTCGCCCGATCTTGCCGAAATTATATAATTGCCCGCTACTATATTAAATTCATAATGACCATTAGCATCGGTTTGAGCCACGCATATTCCTGGATTATTGTTATTAGGAGACCACTGCGACGCGAAAATCTCGATATCGCTTAAAGGAAGGCCGCTGCCTATATCCATAACCTGACCGCTCACCTGGCCATAGGAAGGTAAAAACAAATCAAAATTGATATTATTAATCACCTGACTATCGACGACATTAATGATAGCCGCTTGATAATAATTTTGAACCATCGGATAATACTGGGTCTGGTAACCGTCCCCACGAATAAATACCTTATAATGTCCGGCAAGCAGGCCGCCTAAACTATACTGGCCGTTCTCATATACTAACACCAATCTATCGCATTGCCAACCGAAGTGGGGATTATCTATTTTGATGGCGCTGATAGTGAATTTCCCGCCGTTTGGATTATGAGTGACAACCTGACCTTTAATAACGCCCCCACGCTTAAGAGCTATCGAAATCCGAACATTGACTTTGGGAAATAGTTTTACTGGAGTAGACGAATCCATAAAATAAGCGTTTGAATAATATTCTTTGATAAAACCGCTGGCCCAGCCCGAAATTCTATATTCGCCTGCGGGTAGGTCTTTATAAAACTCGCCGGTCGTCCCCGTTATCGCCGAATCGATATATGTCCCGTCTAAGGTATAAAATCCTACGATTGCATCGACAATACGGACGCCTGATTCATCGCACACCACTCCCTGAACAGATCCACCCTCTCCAGAATTATAATAAGATAAACCGTATGTAATATCGGCGCCCAAGACAATAAATACCATAATAGCCGGTATTATCGCCAAAGATTTTATTGCCCTATTAATAATCATAACTACCCGTTATAATATAATTATATGTTATTTATTTTCAAGTACTTTTTATATTTTTTTTCTTCGCGCCGCTGATACAGAAATATTACTCTTTTTTACGAAAATCATCCGAATTAAGGCCCATTTTATTAAGCATATGGTGCAGTTGTGTCCTATCCATCCCCGATAATTTGGCCGCCAGCATGACATTACCTTCCGCCTGTTCCATGATAGATATCAGGAACAACTTGTCCAGTTTGGCTTTGGCGGCCTTCAGTTCCACTCGGGATTTCGGCACCTCAAACTGTGTCTTATTCTCGGCCGGTATATCTTCGTAAAGCGACCGAATTTCCTGGGGTAAATCAACCACATCGATTATATCGCTTTTAGAGAAGATTGTCATTCTCTCGATAGCATTTTCCAGTTGTCTGACATTACCGGGCCAGCGATAATTTACTAAATAATCAAGCGCTCTTGCGGAAATCGATTTTTTCGATATTTTCATTTTTTTGCATATATTGCCCAGAAAATACTCGATTAATATGGGGATATCCTCTTTGCGTTCGAATAACGCCGGCATTTTGATATTTACGACATTCAAACGATAATACAAATCTTCCCTGAAATTTTTGGCGGCGACTTCTTCCGCAAGGTCTTTATTGGTCGCCGCTATTATTCGAACATCAACCCGACGCGACTTGACGTCGCCCACACGCCGGTACTCACCTTCTTGAATCACCCTTAATAGTTTCGCCTGGAAATTTTGGCTGGTATTTGTGATTTCATCAAGAAATATCGTGCCGCCATTAGCTTCTTCAAAAAGACCCG
The DNA here is from genome assembly GCA_012517955.1 of Candidatus Zixiibacteriota bacterium. Taxonomy (GTDB): domain Bacteria; phylum Zixibacteria; class MSB-5A5; order UBA10806; family 4484-95; genus JAAYTW01. The sequence goes on from JAAYTW010000084.1 coordinate 5,188, forward strand.
GCTTATCCGACACCGCCCCCGTAAACGAACCTTTTTTGTGCCCGAACAATTCAGTCTCAAGAAGTGTTTCCGGTAAAGCCCCGCAATCTACCGGAATAAACCGAGCATTTTTCCTGGCGCCCGAAAAATGAATCGCCCTCGCCAGCACTTCTTTTCCCGTCCCCGATTCTCCCGAAATCACCACAGTGGCGTCAGTCGCCGCAACCGCCTCGGCCATCCGAAAAACCCGCTGCATCGGCGACGAACGACCGATAATATTGCCAAAACCGGACGCCTTTTCGATTTGCTTCTGAAGATAAATATTTCTATCGGACAGCCGCGCGGTCAACCTGGCGTTCTGAATCGCGATTGCCCCAAGATTGCAAAATCCTTGCACGAAATCCAAATCGGTCCTATCGAACGCCTTTCCGCCAAGCCTGTTGTCGATATATACTATACCTATTATTTCGTCGCGGACAATAAGCGGAGCGCAAATTATCGAGACAATTTGAAAGTCCAATACCGATTTTCGGTCGGTCGATTCTTCCGGCTCGCGGTTCATTAACAGCGGCTTCCCCGACTTAAGCACATCATCGATAGTCGACCGCGAAATCGTCAATTCCCCCATGATATTTTCTTTGTCGAGATTTCTGGCAACCACCGGCTCAATTCCGCCGTCCTGTTCTTTTAACATTATAAAACCGCGTTCAGCCGATAAATTTTCCAATAGTAAATCAATCATTTTGTTCAGCAAAAGATCCAAATCCAGAATTGAATTTATCGATTGAGCGACTTCAAATAGAGTTTCTAAACGTTTTTCTCTATCGGGTTTAATCATATCATCCTCCTGCTTTATAAAAATAGCGGCGCGATTCAATACGAATTTTCCGGCCAGCGATTGTTGGACATCCTCGGGCAAACCGTCGGCGTATTCGGCGGCAAGCTGCCGCGCCCGCGTTAGAAACGATTCATAAGCCTGCCCCGATTCCGCCTTTATATGGGCCAGTGTGAGCAATATTTCCGGTTTCAACACGGGCTTCCCGTACTTATCCGCATACTGGGCCGCCTTGTATGCCTCGGTCTCGGCTTTTTCGTATGTAGCGGCATTTTTTCGTAATTCCAAATAGTATTTCGCCAAGGCATGGTGATAATACGGTTTGAGGATATCCATAACCTCTTTATATTTGATTTTGCGAAGGCAATCATCCACGTACAAATAATTACCGGCCCGCAATTCAAGGTCAATCAGTAAAAAAAGCAATCGAAATTCCAACCACTTGTCTTTTGGGGCGTTTTCTCGCGCCCTATCTATAATATCTCGAGCTTTGCCGAATTCGCCTTCTTCGCTATAAATTTCGGCCAACGCGATTTCCGCCCATGCCTCCTGTTCGCGGTCCTTGATATTTTTCGCAAGCGTTATGGCCTCTCGCGTAAGTTGTTCCGCCTTGGGCGTAATCCTTGCAAAAAGATACAGGTCGGCCAATCCGCGTAAATTGGCAAGTTCTATTCTCGGCTCTCTGACTTTTCGAGCCAGATCATATCCGCGATTGTAATTGACAAAAGCGTCCTTAAGCCGCCCTAAGTTGAAATATAACTCGCCCAAATTATCATAGATAATCGCTTCACTGCTCCTGTCACCCAACGTCTGTTGCAACTTGAGCGCCCGCAAATAATATTTTTCCGCTTCCTTGGGTTCACCGGATAACAAGCAGGATTGGCCGATATTAAGTAAGTTTATTCCTTCAATGCGTCGGTCGGCGATTTTTTCGGCTATGTTTAGCGATTGTTCGTAACACTCCCGCGCCTTGCGATTATCCCCCTGAATGGTATAGACATTCCCAAGATTCCCATGTAAATTCATGGCCACCCACTTAAAATCAGATTCAATAGCGACTTTTAAGGCTCGATTATAGGAATCAATCGCCCCATCAATATCCCCCTTTCGTCTGTAAACGATACCCAGATTGCTCAACACTCTGCATAATCGCTCGGGATTATCTATGAAATAGTCAAGAGCCTTTATATATGACTTGGCCGCCGAATCAAGCTGACCGAGTTTATTCAAAACAAACCCCAAACCAAGATTAGCTTCGCCCAACAATTCCGGCCATCGCCCCGCTTGTTTGATAGCCTCTTCGTAGACAAGCTGCGAATGTTCGTTATCTCCGAGATGCTGAAAGTTATCGGCCTCCATAATCAAAGCGATTGCTTTGTTCTTTTGCGGGTCGGGAGTATTAGCGGCCTCCAACATCGCTTCTTCAAAAAATATCCGGGCCGATTTTGGATCGACGAACATTAACGATTTGCCTATCCCCAGAAGCGAATTGAATTTCTCCCCTTTAGGAGCTTCAGGCCAATCTTCGATTATTTTTAATATCCGCTTGTAAAAACCGGCCGCCTGTTCCCAAGCGTAAACCAGAACCGCATTTTCGGCTGATTTCTTATAATTATCAAAAGCCTTTTCGCAATCTCCGGCCGCCCAATAATGCCTTGCTAACAATTCGGGTCCCGCCCCTTTAGATTCATAATACTCGGCGGTTCTGCGATGAAGCCCTATTTTTTTTTGATGCGGAATCAGTTCATAAACAACTTCTCGAATTTGGTTGTGAAGGAAAGACAAATTGACGTCCTGCCACTTGAATACCCGCATTTTGATTAAGTTGTCAATTATATCTCTGCCGCCGGCGTCAAATCCGGTCAAATTAAGAAGGTCATCTGGTGGAAAAACCAATTCAAGGGTCGATGCTTGTTCAACCAGGATTTTCTGATAATGGTCCAAATCGGCCAGCCTCATCTGAATAGCTTCCCTAACGCTGGCGGGCAGTGGAAAATCCGTCAGCCTTTCCAGATGAACTCGCCAGAATCCACCCTTACGGGTTATCACGCCGCCATCAGCAAGGCTTTTAAGCAATTCTTCGGCAAATAGAAAGTTTCCCCCCGTCTCTTCATATAACTTATTAGAAAATTCCGTCGGTGGGACAAAATCGCCGAATAAACCACCCAGAAATTCTCTCCAGAGCGTCAAATCGGCCGGTTGAAGCTCTATTCTTTCGGCATAATTTACAAATTCCCAGTCGCGCGGGATATTGCTTTCGGGAGATGTGACTGCCAATACCAGTCCATACCCGGACAATGTCCCCGTTTGTGAAATCATCTTGCAGAAAAAATTAATAAACTCAATCGACTGGTTATCAGCCCATTGTAAATCTTCAATCACCAAGGATACTTTGTTTAGTGAACATAGATTTCTTATATAATCGCAGATATTATCAAACATCCGCATTTTGCCGAATTTGAAATCCGCCTCCCCCGCTTTGCCGACATAATTTTCCGGGAACAACCTCCCCAGCGATTCGCCTTTGCGGTAGAATAGGCTTTGATCAGAATCATATAATAGAATCAATTGTTCAATTAATCTGGCAATAGGACCAAGCGGTTTCTTTTCATCAGGAATACAACCCGCCATAATTACTTTCCCGCCGTCCATTTGCACGTTATATTTATATTGCTCAAGCAACCGGCTTTTCCCCACACCCGATTCCCCGGTTATATGAAAGACCGCGTTCTTGCCCGTAAGTGACTCCCTGAAAGCGTCTTGAAGCCTTTCCGATTCTTTCTGCCTTCCGCAAAAAGCCGCTCGTTCAAAATAATCTTTGCCCGTAACAGTCCTGACATTCAGTGCCCTGGCGGTAACCCCCTTTTTAAATAATCTGATAGCCTCCCCCGCCGATTGTGGCCGCCGGGAAGGATCCGGTTGCAGTAATTTATCGAAAACAGCCCGCAATTCCGAACCGCCGTGCGCATTATCGAATTCCGGAAGCTCAATAGGTTTGTCAAGCTTGTAAGCCAAAATTTGACTTGTAGTTCCTTGCAGTAACGGCTTATTAAATAGCAATTCATATAAAACCAAACCAAGACTGTAAAGGTCACTGGCCGGACTTAAACCGCGATTATTAAAGACTTCGGGCGGGGCGAATTCCAAAGTGCCCGACTTTTTCGGCAACGGGGTTTTCCGAAAATACGCGGCCAAACCAAAATCAACCAGACAGGGATTCCCCAGTTCATCAAATAAAATGTTTGATGGTTTCAAATCGCCATGGATAATCTGGCGCGAATGAATATAATCTAAGGCCGCCAAAATCATAAAGGTATAATGATAAAAATCGGCCAAGGAAATATCAGGCGACCTGGAAGAAAGAACGCCCCCAGACATGAAATCCATCGAATAGTAAGGGCGGCAGTCCCCAAGAATTCCGAAATTATAGACGCGTACCAAAAATGGGTGGCGAAACTGGGTGAGTATCCAAAATTCAGTTTTAAAATCTTCAATCTGGGCAAATAAACAAGCTCTAAGGATTTTTATTGCCTTGGTGATATTGTCATTAAGGTCGACAACCTTATATACTTCCCCCATCCCCCCAATCCCTATCTGCTCGACAATTCTATATTGATTATCTATTAGCTCTACCAAAACAGCCGACCTGTTATTATTATTAACAACAAAATAACGAATTTGCCATTGTTGTCAAGACATATATGTAATAACATTTGACATGTTGATGTCGATATAATCAATTGCCTATCAATATAATAATAAACGCCCCGCCTTATCGACGGGGCGTTTATAGACAAATATGTTATAAATTACTACAACAGCTGGTGCTCTTTTAGTTTGCTTACAAGCGTATCTATTACCACATCAGTATCACCTTCGAGAATTTCGCCTGCGGTTCTGGGCGGTATCGGACTAATACCCTTAACCACCATCCGGATTTCCGGTGTTACCCCCAAATCGGACAGCGACATTTTGTTAATTGATGCTTTCTTGGCCTGCATCTTGCCTTTAAGCGACGGCAGTCTGGGTTCATTAATCTCCTTGACGACGGAAAATATCGCTGGAAGTTTTACTTCTATTCTGTCGAACCCCATATCAGAGGTTCTCTGGCATATAACCATTTTCTGTTCAACCGATTCGAACTTTCTGATAAACCCGACTTGGGGCCAATCAAGGAAGGCGGCCACGGCCGGCGCCACCAACGCCGAATCGTCGTCAGTGGCTTGTTTGCCTGTCAGCACCATATCAATATCGCCGATTTTTAAGACCGCTTTTGATAATACCATAGCCGCTTGTTGAGGATTTAAATAATCGAATTGTTCATCGACAATGTGATACGCCTCTTCAATTCCTAACGCCAGAGCGTCCCGTAATGAGGATTCGGCGGTCGCTTTTCCGTAAGTTATTGCCGCTGTTCGGCAACCGATTTTTTCCTTGATGCGAAGCGCTTCCTCAATGGCATATTCATCAAAAGGATTGATTATCAAATCAGCCTCAGGCCAAATGGCTTTATCGGCTACCTGCACGGAGGCAACTTGTGGGGTTTGCTTAATAAAAACCGCTATCTTCATTTATTCTCCTTGGGATTATCGTCTTTAGATTCAACAGAACTGTCTTTCTTGAACTGCTTGATTTTATTTATTAAGTCCGGGATAGCCTCAATAATACCATCGAATTTTCCCTTGGTTGTCGGCAAAAATGAAAAGCTGTCGCCATCATATATAATAAAACCGACCGGCTCTACTTTAGCGCCGCCGCCACCGCCACCGCCAAAACGTGAATTTACGCCTTTGGATTCATCCTCGCCTCCACCGGCCCCGAACCCGACAGAAAGTCTGGACACCGGTACCAGCATTTTATCGCCGAACGTAATAGGTTTGCCAACAATCGATTCGGTCTCCGCGATTCCCTTAAGCTGACCAATAATCGAGGTCAATAATTCATTAATTCTGGTAGGCATGCTGATTTTCCTTTCTATATTTCCAAATCATTTTCGCAATTTTTATCAATGGTAACCTGAAAAGCAGCCTAAAAAGCTCAATCAATACCGCCGACAGAAAAAACGTAAATTCGATATGGTAACGCGCGTGTATGGAATCATCGCTAAAATCCGGTTTAAAAGTTAATCGAATCGATTCCGGCAATATTGGATATATCGCACAGATAACGCCATACATCTGGCCGGTGAGGTGAGGTTCCCTTAATCCTCCGGTTAGAGACAGATAAACATATTTATCATGAAAACAATGAATCAATCTACAACAAAACCAGATTATATCTATCGTGATTTTTTCGATTATCGCCCAATCTAAGAATAAAAATTCGAACAGAACCTTCGATATGTTTTTTTTCGACTTCCCGGCGGCCGCACGTTTAATACTTTTAATCCTTTGGGCTTTTCTTTTCCCATTCCAATAAAAAAAACCAAATGGGAAAATCCTGATGCGGAACCGGGTCTTTTTCTCAGCGTCAATATCATTGCCGACTTCTATTGTAATCGGAGTAAATAGGATATACAGTAGAACAACTAGAATAATAATTAGGGCGCTGGTTATCACTTCTGATTGTTTCCCCTTTTTATCATCTGAAGGGCTTGACGGGCCGCTTTCTGTTCAGCCTCTTTCTTGGAATGACCTTCTCCTTCGCCAATTTTCTCGTTGTTTGCATAAACGCCGACAATAAACAGCTTGTCATGATCGGGCCCGATTTGATCGCTCACTTTATAATGCGGCATTCCTTTGCCATGGGCTTGCAGATATTCCAGCAATTCGCCCTTGTAGTTATGAAGCTGTTCATTGCCTATGATTATTTTATACCCTTGAAGAATAAATTTGCGTACCAACATCTCGGCTTGAGTATAACCGCCGTCAAGATATATGGCTCCAATAAGCGCTTCGAAGGCATCGGCGGTAATCGAAGGCCTGTTGCGTCCTCCTGATTTTTCTTCGTCATGGCTCATGAATAAGTAATCGCCCAGCCGAAAAGACTGGGCAACCTGGGCCAAAATAGTTTCGTTGACAAGAGCCGCTTTCATGCGGGTCAATTCGCCTTCGGTCAAACTCGAATGATTTTTATAGAGAAATGTCGATACTATTGACCCCAGAATCGCATCGCCCAAAAACTCCAAACGTTCATTCGAGGCCAATCCTGTTTCCCTAATTGACGAACGATGACTAAGAGATTCTTTTAATAAATCGCGATTTTTAAACTTATACCCGATTACTTTTTCCAGGCCGCTTAATGGATCAGCGCTGGGTTTTGCAAACCACCGAAACAGTTTCACATTTAATTGCCGTCGATATATCTTTTTACCAATAACGAGGCGTTATGACCGCCAAAACCGAAAGAATTCGACAAAGCGCAATTTATCTGATAATCGCGCGCGCCTTCTCTGACATAATCCAAATCGCAGTTGGGGTCGGGATTGTCAAGGTTAACGGTAGGATGGATTTTCCCGGCCTGAATCTGCAGAACGGTTGCTATTAATTCCGCCGCCCCGGTCGCGCCCAGCAGATGACCGATCATCGATTTTGTCGAATTGCAGGGAATTTTATAGGCGCGTTCGCCAAAAACTGATTTAATCGCATTAGTTTCCGCTATATCTCCCAAATCGGTTGATGTGCCGTGGGTATTGATATAATCTATATCACCTTGCGATAACCCCGCGCATTTTATCGCCGCTTCCATACTGCGCGCCGCCCCTTCCCCATTAGGAACGGGCGCCGTAATATGATAGGCATCCGCCGACATTCCAATTCCAGCCAATTCCGCGTAAATTTTCGCCCCGCGCTTTTTCGCGTGCTCGAGGTTTTCCAGAATTAAAATCCCTGAGCCCTCAGCAATTACGAATCCATCTCGGTCCTTATCAAAAGGCCGGGAGGCTTTTTCGGGAGCATCGTTTCGTGTCGATAACGCCTTGGCATTGCAAAATCCGGCGATGGCCGTGCGAGTAATGGCGGCTTCTGTGCCACCGGTAACCATTATATCGGCAAATCCCAGCCATAGTGACATGAATGAATCGGCTATCGCGTGCGCGGAAGAAGCACAAGCCGACACGACAGCGTAATTAGGTCCCTTAAATCCGTACCTTATCGCCACCAGTCCTGCCGACATGTCCGGAATCATCATCGGTACAAAAAACGGAGATACCCGTTCTGCACGTCCTTGGACGACCAGGGTATGTTGTTGCTCGAAAGTATTGATTCCGCCGATTCCCGAACCTATAACCACGCCGACTCTGTCACCGTCAACTTGCCCAGGATTCAAGCCTGCATCTTCAATGGCCATTTTAGCCGCGGCGAGCGCATACTGTTGAGATAAATCGACCCGCTTGATTTCTTTCTTTTCCATATAATTCAGCGGGTCGAAATCTCTCACTTCTCCTGATATTTGAGACGCCAGACCGGTACAATCGCAGCCCTGGGTAATACCAATTCCGGATTTACCAGCCAGTAGATTGGATATATATTCGGCCAAATTCTGACCCAGCGGAGATATTACCCCCATACCGGTTATAACGACTCGATTGTACATGGCCAGACGCTTACTCTTTTATGTTCTTTTTCAGGTAACCGATTGCCTCGCCGACGGTCGTAATCTTGCTTGCTTCCTCCTCTGGAATCTGGCAGCCGAATTCTTCTTCCAGCGCAAGAATCAATTCAACCTGATCCAAGGAGTCGGCGTCGAGATCATCCACAAAACTGGCCTCAGGTGTCACTTTCTCGGCATCAACACTCAGGCTCTCGACGATTACGTTTTTTACTCTTTCTTCAATTGAAGCCATTTTTCTTCCTCCTTAAATAACCATTGTTCTATGATTTCTCACATTAACATTCCACCGTCAATATGAATGACTTGACCGGTAATATACGACGCGGCATCGGATACCAAAAACAAAACCACTCCCGCAATATCTTCAGGAGTCCCTGGCCTTCCCAACGGTACCGATTGCAGAAATTTGGCCTTCGCTTCCTCCGGCAAATTTTGGGTCATATCAGTGGCAATGTAGCCGGGCGCAACCGCATTAACGGTTATATTGCGACCGGCCAATTCCTTGGCGGCCGATTTAGTCAAGCCTATCAACCCGGCTTTCGATGCCGAATAGTTTGCCTGACCGGCGTTCCCCATAATGCCCACTACCGATGAAATATTCACGATTCGGCCATAACGCTTTTTCATCATTCCCCGCGAGGCCGCCTTGGTGCATAAAAACGCGCCTTTAAGGTTTACGCTCAAGACAAGATCCCAATCCTTTTCATCCATCCTGGCCAGAAGGTTGTCGCGAGTAATTCCAGCATTGTTAACGAGAATATCCACTCCGCCGAACGTCTCGTTCGCCGTTTTAAAAAGCGTTTCGACATCTCCCGCCTTTGAAATATCCCCCACCACCGCCAGCGTTTTGATTCCGGCATCGTTAAGTTCGGAGGCTGCTTGATTGGCAAAATCGGCGGCGATATCGGATATTATTAGATTCGCGCCTGATTTGCCCAACGCTCTGGCGATTTCTTTGCCAATTCCTCTGCCCGCGCCTGTTATTAGCGCTGTTTTACCCATAAGTTCGCTCATACCCTGGCTCCTATCAGCGATTCGATATCGGATACCTTATCGCAACCGAACGCTTTATATCCGAAATCCCCCATCGAACGTTTTAACAGCCCTTGCAATACTTTCCCCGGACCGATTTCATAATAATCCGTTATATTTAACGAAATCATCTTTTTAATAGTTGGATACCATAAAACCGGAGAAGTTATTTGTTCGATAAGCAGTTTTTTCATGATATAAGGTTCTGCTATCGGTTCGGCGTTTACATTAGCGATTACGGGAAAATCAAAATTGTTAAATTCCATCATATTGATATAGACAGCCATTCCTTCCCGCGCCTCCGCCATTAAAGGCGAATGATAAGCTCCGCCAACCGCCAGCATAATCGCGCGCTTTGCTCCTTCCGCTTTCAGTTTCTCACAGGCAATCGCAACAGCCTCTTTCGTTCCGGAAATGGCCACTTGATCAGGAGAATTATAGTTCGCTGGCACGACCCCTTCGATATCATTGATAATTTCTTTAACCCGCTCAAGCGATAATCCGACGATAGCCGCCATTGTTCCCGGATAGCGGTCGCAGCACTGCTGCATCAGTTGCGAACGAAGTCTGACGGCTTTAAGCCCGTCTTCGAACGATATCGCTCCCGCCGAAACCAACGCCGAATACTCCCCTAAACTGTGTCCGGCAGCCAGTTGAGGCCTTATTCCCGATTCCTTCAGAATATCATTTACGATTACCGAATGCACAAAGATGGCAGGCTGAGTATATTGCGTCTGAAGCAACCTATCTTCGGGGCCGTTGAAGCAGACGTTTTTCAAATCTATACCCAATATGTCGTCAGCACGGTCAAAATAATCGCGGGCTATCGGAAATTCCTTATATAAATCAGCCCCCATTCCGATATATTGCGAAGCCTGACCGGGAAACAAGAACGCTTTCATTTTAAAACTCCACTATCGCTGAACCCCAGGTGAATCCGCCTCCAAAAGCGACCATAAGCACTTTGTCGCCCGGTTTGATTCGCCCGCCGCGCATGGCCTCATCAAGGGCAATAGGTATCGATGCCGCCGATGTATTACCGTATTCGTGAATATTCACATACACTTTTTCCGGAGGTATTTTTATTCGGTTGGCCGTCGACTCAATTATCCTAATATTCGCCTGATGAGGTATCATCAAAGCAATTTCCTTGGATGATACTCCGGTTCTTGAAAGTACTTCGGACGCGGCCTCTCCCATCGCCATCACCGCGTTTTTATACACGTCCGGGCCCGCCATCTGAATGTATCTCGCGCCATTCTGCATCGAATTAAAATCGATTGGCATCCGCGAGCCGCCGGCGGGCACCGTCAATAAATTCCACAGCGAACCATTGCTCCGCATGTACGTGCCCAGTATTCCACCGGGCTTCCCCGACACCCTAACGACAGCCGCCCCCGCGCCATCCCCAAATAAAACACAAGTGTTGCGGTCTTTCCAATTTACAATTTTGCTTAGAGTTTCCGCGCCGATGACAAGAATCGTATCGGCCTGTTCGGACTCTATCATCGCCTTAGCCAGCGCCAAACCGTAAACGAATCCCGAACAGGCAGCCACGATATCCATCACCGCGGCATTGACGGCCCCGATATTATTTTGCACCAGACAGGCCGTCGACGGCAGGGGTCTATCGGGAGTAACCGTCCCCAGAATAATAAGGTCAACTTGTTCCGCTTTGACGTTGGCCGATTCCAGAGCATTTAACGCGGCCTTGGTAGCCATATCCGAACTCGCCTCATTATCGGAGGCTATATGTCTTCGTTTGATACCGGTTCGACTGACAATCCACTCGTCTTCCGTATCAACCATTTTTTCCAAATCTGAATTCGTAAGCACTCGAGCAGGAACGCTTGCCCCCGTGCCTATTACGTGGGCAAATCTTTTCATTGGGATACTTTGTTCTCTTTCTTGGCAATCTGTTCAATGGCGTTGCCATTTTCTTTAAGCTTTTCCTGGATAACTTTATTTACCTGTTTGCGCACCATATCCACAGCCACCAAAATCGCATTCATAATTGCCTTCGGCGATGAACCACCGTGGCAAATGATACAAACCCCGTTTATTCCAAGAAGAGGCGCCCCTCCATATTCCGCATAATCAAGCGATTGTTTGAAACTCTTGAAAGCCGGCCTCATCAATAAAGCCCCGATATTGGCAAACAGATTCCCTCTAATGGTTTTTTTCAATAGACCCGTAAAAAAACCTTCTATCGATTCGGCGAATTTTAAAACTATATTGCCCACAAAACCGTCGCAGACGACGACATCGGCCGTCCCTTTAAGAATATCCCGCCCTTCGACATTGCCGCAGAAATTTAATCCTGAACTATCAAGAAGTTTGTGGGAGGCTATCGTTAACTCATTCCCTTTCGAACGCTCTTCGCCTATCGATAACAGGCCGACTTTCGGATTGCGGATTTTCAATATGTGCTTTGAATAAATCGCGCCCATGATTCCGAATTGGAAAAGGTGATGAGCCTTACAATCCGAGTTGGCGCCGACATCCAGCACCAGCGCCACCCCTTCTTCGGTCGGGAAATATTGGGCTATGGCCGGTCGAGCCACTCCCTCTAATCTTCCCAGAGTTAAAAGTGACGATGCCATCACCGCACCGGTATTGCCCGCCGAAATGAAAGCGCTGGCTTTCCCTTCCTTTTGAAGATTCATGCCAACGTTAATCGACGATTGCTTTTTTCGCTTTACGGCCTCCGCGGGCTCCTCCCCCATTTCGATTATCTCGGCGGCATCGACAATCTGAATCGGGAGATTTTCGGCGTGCAACCCTTTTAATTCCTCAATAATATGATGTCTTTGACCTACGAGTATCAACTCGACATCGGGGGGGAGAATCCGATAACCCATTACCGCTCCGGCCACGACCGAAAATGGCGCGTTATCCCCGCCCATGGCATCGATGGCGATTTTTATCTTAGCGTCCGCCGTTTCCATCTACTATATATCAGGTTTTGGTAATAGGAACTACTTCGCGTCCTTTATACCAGCCGCAATTCGGGCAAACCTGGTGGGGAAGCTTCTTCTCTTTACAATGAGGACACTCAACTATCGTAGGCGCGTTAAGTACCCAATGCGTGCGTCTTTTTCGACCGCGTGTTTTTGAATGTCTTCTTTTTGGAAGAGGCATTGAAACTCCTTACTAATAACGGGTGTATTTATTCAGTCTATCTGATTATCGAAAAGTTTTTTCAAAACATCCCATCGTTCGTCGGATTTATCCGGCACGCAACCGCAAAGGCCTTCATTTAAATTCGCCCCGCACATCGGACAAAGTCCCTTGCAATCGTCACTGCAAAGCGGTTTTATTGGAATGGCCAAGATAATCGATTCTCTTACTCTCTGGCTGATATCCAATTCTGCTTGAGCCTTGGGGATTATTTCAAAATCATCATCATCGTCGGTTGTCTCCGGCACCGGATCAAGCATCTGCACCACGTATTGAAGCCTTGACTCTATCGGCAGATTGAACAATTCCAGACAACGGCTGCATTCGACCTCGGCCTCGGTCCTTATATCAACCTGGCATATTATCTCATCCCCCGACATAGTGCCGGTGAAATCGGCTTCTATTGAATACGGGAATTTGGCCCCTTCGACAGCAATGTCGAGTTCTTCAGCGGATTCCTTTAAATGAAATACGCGCGGCTCAGCCGTTATTTGCCGGATGTCAACTTTCATAGGTTGGCAAAATAACGATATGACAGTGTTTATGTCAAGCGAAAATTGGCCAACATAGAGCAGGATTTGGGGTTAGGTTTGGAGTGCTTTTCCCGACATCGGGTAAATTAAGAATAATTTCCCGCAGATGGGTATTGACATCTATGATAAAAATAAATATGCTTGGAAAGGCGGTCAATATCAACGCATGGAGAAGACACTAAAATGAGAATTTTCAGGATAGTCGAAATTTCGTTTTTTATATTCTCGGTATTGATTTTTGACACGGTCTTTGCCCAAACCCCTCTCCACTACGACACCCTCAAGATTTCGTTTGGGTATGTGATTCCCGACTACCGGAAAACGCTGGCCAAAGACACCACCGACAGCGATTTCCTTATCCTCTGCCCCGCCTTTACAAAAGCGATATCGACCCTAACAACGTCGATATCTACAGTCATCTGACAACCGCGCCGCAACCCGGCGAATTTTTCGTTGGTCAACTGCCGAATCGGTTTGTCGACTCTTGCTTTATCGATAAGCCCGGCGACACGCTGGTTCTATTGGGTGGGTTTGGCACCAATAAGGCCGTCATTTCGGAAATCGCTTATCTTGAACAGGGGGATATCACCCGCATCTATTGCCTGCTTCGGCTGTTTGAACCGATCTCTCCATTAGCCAAAATGGGACCATTTGTGGCGGTCCGCCCGGAGGGGCGCATAGGTATCTTTGGGTATGAATGCAAGACAATCCCCGAAGATGATGAATTGAGGGCTATAATCGATTCGACAAAAATCATATATCTGAATTCATATATTGATAGCCACGAACAAACGCTCAGTAAAAAAGACCGCGACGAGATTATCAAGCACGCTCTTGATTCCGGCTATTGCGAGATTACCGTCAATCGTTATTTTGAAGCTTTGTCATCTTCGGCGTGTAGATATAACAACGCGATAATCTTGGCTAACCTCGGCTCTAAAATCCCTGACATTTGGTCATCGGTATATCAAATTAAATGTATGCGGTTTGCGAAATCGGTGCTGAATCCATCTTCCTACGGGAAAATTATCGAATTGGTTTGCACTTTCGACTTGAATGATGACGGCAAAAAAGAATACCTGGTAACCGAACAAGAAGAGGAATTGCGTTCGATTATTTACAGCGATTCCGATTCCGGCTGGGTACCGGTGGCATCCGGCGATGCAACCTGGCAGGAATAGTATTGGGTAGGGGCGTATGGCTATACGCCCCTATCGAATTAATCTACTTCTGCGCCGCGTTCTTGAATCCCTCGATAAACGGTTTGAATAAATCTATCGGTACCGGGAATATCGTGGTCGAATTGCGTTCGCTGGCCACTTCTACCAACGTCTGCAAATACCGCAACTGGATACCCACCGGCGACTGCGCCAGCGTCTGGGCCGCTTGATTAATACGTTCCGAGGCTTGCACTTCGCCATCGGCATGGATTACTTTGGCGCGGCGTTCGCGTTCGGCCTCCGCCTGACGGGCGATGGCTCTCTGCATTTCCTGAGGTAAATCGACATTCTTGACTTCCACAATACTGACCTTAACACCCCAGGGTTCAGTTTGGCTATCTATGATATTCTGCAATTCCTGATTTATCTTTTCGCGGTTGGACAACAAGTCGTCGAGTTCAACTTGTCCCAAAACCGAACGCAGGGTTGTCTGGCAGATTTGCGAGGTGGCGTAGATATAATCCTCAACAGCGACAATCGCCCGATTGGCGTCCATCACCCTGAAATAAGCCACCGCGTTCACTTTTACCGATACATTGTCGCGGGTGATAATATCCTGCGGCGGTACATCCATAGGCACAGTCCGAAGCGACACTTTCACAATTTTATCGATTATCGGAATCAAGAAAATCAGCCCGGGACCTTTGGTGTCGATAAGTCTTCCTAAACGGAATATCACGCCTCTTTCATATTCGCGCAAAATCCTTATCGCTTGGCTGATTATAAAAATCCCAAAAAAGATTATAATCACTAAGCCGTACATACTCTCAACCATCGCGTTCCTCCTTGAAAATTATATTTTTTCTACCTTTAAAATCATTCCATCCACTTTAACGACTTTCACCGGCGTACCGGGAGGGTAATCTTCCGGGGCTTCGGCTTTCCAGTATTCGCCGTGCACATAAACCATCCCCTTGCCGTTTTTCATATCTTTGACTTCGCCCCGCTCTCCCACAATCCCCGCCTCGCCGGTAACAACTTTGCGCTTTTGCGCTTTTAAGGCAAAGTAAATCGCGAACAAGAAAAAGGCTACCGTGACTATCACGGTCGGTATTATCACCGATAACGATACTCTTAAATACGGAACATCGGAATCAATCAACATAAGCGACCCCAATAATAAACTAATCGTTCCGCCAATGGCCAAAAGCCCATGGCTGACTACTTTTAACTCCAAAATAAACAATATCACGGCCAGAATCATTAGCGCCAGCCCCGCGTAATTGATAGGCAGTGTTTGCATCGCGAAAAACGCCATTATCAAACAGATTCCCCCTATCACCCCGGGGAAAATCGCGCCGGGATTGGAAAATTCGAAATACAATCCCATCATGCCGAGCGTCAACAAAATGTACGCGATATTAGGATTGGATATTACGTTCAAGATTTTATTGGTGAAACCAATATCCTTCGTGTTTACTTTCGCGCCTTTAGTATTTAAGACAACTTTTCCCGAAACTACTTCGACAGTATCGCCGTCGATTTTTTCCAAAAGTTCGTCAATATCTTTAGCGACATAGTTTATCACATTCATCTCAAGAGCTTCATATTCGGTAATCGAGGCCGATTCCCGCACCGCTTTTTCGGCCCATTCGATATTGCGACCGCGCTTATTAGCCAGCGTTTTGATTTTTGCGACGGCATCATTAGTAACCTTCTCCCCCATTATCGAATCGATTTGCCCGCCGATTCCCACCGGATGCGCCGAACCGATATATGTTTGTGGCGCCATTACCGCGATATGGCAGGCATAGGTGATATAGACGCCCGCCGATCCCGCCCGCGATCCCGGCGGCGCGATATACATCACAACCGGCACATTGGATGCCAGTATTTCGCGGTTTATATCCCAGGTCGATTCCGACAACCCACCCGGTGTGTCGAGCTGGATAATCAGGGCTTGCGCCCCATCTTTTTCAGCGGCTTTGATTGCGTTGCCGATAACCCGAATCGTAATCGGCCCGATTGCGCCGGTAATCGTTACAACATTAACGTGCGGAGTCTCTTCCGCCGATATTGCCGTCCGCAACAAAAATAGCCCGGCATATAAAATTATTATCGCTTTAAAATACTTCATTTATCGCCTCTCATCAAGTTTAAGCCTGCCTAATTGTAAGGCAGACAGATAGTAGTGTCAATAAAATAACGAAATGAAAAGTTTATAGGCAAAAAAAGCCCCGGCTTTTCGACCGGGGCTTGCGGAATAAATGAGGCTGCAATTATCTTTTAATCATCGTCTCTATCGGGCGGACCCATTCTCCGAAAATCCCCGCTCTTACCTGGGCCGCGGCCTTCATGACAACCGGGTTTGCAGCAATCCGCTTTCCGACCGCGCGGGCCGTCGCCCATGCCCCCCATTGGACATTGCTTGCGCTGTTCCGGAGTCAAAATCGACATTCTTTCAAGCCGCCCCGACAACTTCCGCTTGCCAATTGCGGCTTTGGCGGCCGATACCTGATCGAATTTTTTCATGGCGGCGGC